>JAJYDH010000228.1 GCA_021777685.1 Planctomycetota bacterium
TCGAGATCGCCACCTTCCGCGTGGCCGTCGAGATCATCGGCCAGGACCCCGAGAAGTGGCGGCCCCGGACCCGCGAGACGGCCGACCACAGCCTCCCCTATTGCACGGCGGTCGCCCTGGTCGACGGCGCCATCACCGCCGACCAGTTCAGCCCCGAGCGGCTGGCCGACCCCGCACTCCTGGATCTGGTCTCCCGAACGACCATCATCGAGGACTCCGAGCTGACCGCGAACTATCCCTACGGCACGCCGAACCGGGTGACGGTCACGCTCGACGACGGCTCGGCGGTCGTCGAGGAGGTCTCGTTCCCGCCGGGACACGACAAGAACCCGCTGACCGATGAGCAACTCGCGGTCAAGTTCCACGGCCTCATCGACCCCGTCCTGGGCCGGGAGCGGGGCGAGGCGATCTGGGCGAGGCTCTCGAAGCTGGAGAGCGACCCCAGGCCGCACGAGGCGATCGGGCTCCTGGATCTGCCCGCCTGAATCGTCGATTGCGGTTGACCCTCCGGGCGTTGTGGGTTAATCCATGCGCGGCGTCCGCTGCTCTTCCTCCCCTCTCCCAGAGGGAGAAGGAGGCGGAGGATCGCGAGGCGCCGGGGGTTGGTCGGTCGTCAAGACACGGGAGAGAACGCATGGCCCCGACGTTTCCGGCCGACCCGACCGCCGGGCGAGACCAACCCTGCGTCTTCGTCGACGCGGGGCCGTTCTCATACAGCCGGCTCACCGGCCTCTCGCGGTATACGGCGAGGTTGACGCTCGCCCTCGCCTCGAAGGCCCCGATCCGGTTCTTCTGCGAGGGGCGTGAGCTACTCCCCCGGAACCTGGACTGGTCGCAGGACCAGGACCTCGCCCGCTGGTCGAAGAAAGTCTGGCGGAGCCCACGGATACCGCTCGGCCCGGCGCCGGCGGACAGCCTGGGCCTCTACTGCACGCTCCGGCCGCTCGACCGGCATTTCCCGTTCGAGGCGAGCGTCCTCCACGACTTCAGCCCTTATACCGTCCCCCAGACGCACCTGGCGTCGACCCGCAAGATGTTCGGCGGGTTCTTCTCGCTGAGCCTGCCGGCCTCGGACGTGGCGATCGCGGTGTCGCACTCGACCAAGGCCGACGCCGCGTGGCTCTCGCCGATGGACCCGGGCCGCGTCCTCGTCGCGCACTCGGGGCCGAGCCTCTGCGTGGTCGAGCACGGGCACAGGAGGCGCGTCCGGCGGCGTCCCGAGGTCGGGCTGGTCGTCTCGACGCTCGAACCGAGGAAGAACGCCGAGTTCCTGTTCAGGTGGTTCCAGGAGTCGGAGGCCCTGCCGCCCGACGCGGAACTCTGGTGGGTCGGCCCGCTCGGCTGGCTGACCTCGCGCCGTGAGCTGAGGCGGCTCCAGGGCTCGGGCCGGCGGATCCGGTTCCTGGGCGTGGTCAGCGACGCGGCCCTCTGCAAGCTCTATCGGACGGCCGGCTGGTCGATCTACCCATCCTTGTATGAAGGGTTCGGCTTCCCGGTCCTCGACGCCCTCCGCCACGGCACGCCGGTCCTGGCCTCGGGGAACAGCTCGATCCGCGAGTTCGACTCGCCCGGCCTGTTCCTGTTCGACCCGTGCGACGCCTCGACCGTCGACGACGCCTGGCGGTCGCTCCGGGCCTCCGGCCCGATCGAGATCCCCCGAGAGCCGCTCGACCGGCTCTACTCGTGGGACAACGTCGCCCGGACCTTGCTCGACGCCCATCGTCGGGCGATCGACGGGGCCGACCCGGTCTCATCCCGTCTGGCCGTCGAGGACGGGATGGTTTGTTGAATCGTCGACAGATGATCGGCCGATATCCGTATCTGGGCCCGTCCACACCCCTGGGGGATAGGACACCCGCCAGGCGGCCTCTGCCGGAACGAAGGTCTGCTGGGAGTGACGGCATCCGCGGTCCTGGCGTTCTCAAGGAAGAGGGCGAGAGATGCTCTTCAACACGTTCCAGTTCGCGTACTTCTTCGCGATCCTGTTCCCGACCTACTGGGCGTTGCGCCGGCATTACAAGGCCCAGAACCTGCTGTTGCTGCTGGCGGGGTACTATTTCTACGCCTGCTGGGAGCCGAAGTTCCTGGCGCTCCTGATCCTCTCGACGGTGATGGACTTCGCCTGCGGCTTGGCGGTCGACCGGATCGAGGCGCCCCGGAAGCGGAAGCTGTTCGTGATCCTGAGCATGGCCCTGAACCTGGGCATGCTCGGCTACTTCAAGTACGTGAACTTCTTCGCGGCGTCGATGCAGGTCGCTCTGGCCAAGGCGGGCTTGAACGTGCCGCTCTGGCACATCGAGGTCGTCCTGCCGATCGGCATCTCGTTCTACACCTTCCAGTCGATGAGCTACGTCATCGACGTCTACCGGAAGGACATCAAGCCGACGAGGAACCTGCTGGAGTTCGCCACGTTCGTCTCGTTCTTCCCGCACCTGGTCGCCGGGCCGATCATGCGGCCGACCACCCTCCTGCCCCAGATCCAGGCCCCGAGGAAGTTCGACCTCGACCAGATCTATCAGGGGGCCTACCTGATCTTCTGGGGCCTGACCAAGAAGGTCGTGGTGGCCGACAACCTGTCGTGGTACGTCAACGACCTCTTCGGGCGCTGGCAGACGATCGACGGCGGGCTGGCCCTGCTGGCGATCTACGCGTTCGCCTTCCAGATCTATTGCGACTTCTCGGGCTACACCGACGCGGCCCGGGGCATCGCCAAGTGCCTGGGGATCGAGCTGGCGCTCAACTTCAACCTGCCCTACTTCGCCACCAGCCCGCAGGACTTCTGGGGCCGCTGGCACATCAGCCTCTCGAAGTGGCTCCAGGATTACCTGTACATCCCGCTCGGCGGCAGCCGGGGCGGCACGTTCAACACCTACCGGAACCTGATGCTGACGATGATCATCGGCGGCCTCTGGCACGGGGCGGCGTGGACGTTCATCATCTGGGGCGCCTATCAGGGGGCAATCCTGGTCGGACACCGGCTGGCGAAGCCGCTGCTGGCGAGAGTCGACCCGACCGAGCCGATCGACCGGGCCTGCTGGAAGGCCGTGCGGATCATCGCGACGTTCCACATGGTCTGCTTCGGCTGGCTGATCTTCCGGTCCACTGGCGCCGCGCCGGACATCCACGGCGTAGTGGCCTACACCGGCGTCGAGCAACTCAGGGGGATGATCGATGCGGTCCTCTATCGGCCCGCGATCCCCGCGTCGGCGTACCTCCTGCCGGTGATGGTCACGGTCCTGCCGCTGCTGCTGGTCCAGGTCGTCCAGTACCTCACGAAGGATCTCGACATCGTCCTACGGACGCCCTGGTATGTCCGGAGCGTGTTCTACACGCTCTGCTTCTACGCCTTCGTGCTGGGCGGCGAGTTCGGCGGCAGCCAGTTCATCTATTTCCAGTTCTGAGAGGGGTCGCGTCATGGAGGATGCACGCGACACGGCGGCCCCGGCCCCTCGCCGGCGCCCGCCCTGGGGTTTCCTGGGGATGCTCGGGATCGTCATGGCGATCGAGTGGACCCTCGCCGGCCACGACCTCGACTTCACCGCCCCCTGGCACTGGGACTGGCGAGTGATCGGCAAGGCGGCCACGCGGCCCGACCGGGTCAAGGGCCGCGAGGTCCTCCTCTTCGGCGACAGCCTGCTGAAGTTCGGCGTGATGCCGAGGATCATCCAGCAGGGATCGGGAAAGTCGACGTACAACTTCGCGCTCCACACCGGGCAGACGTCGTCGAGCTATTTCATGCTCCGCCGGGCACTCCGAGCCGGCGCGAAGCCCTCGGCCATCGTGCTCGACCTGACGCCCCACATGCTGATGCACGCCCCGGAGATCAACAAGCACCTCTGGCCCGAGCTGCTCACGGCCGAGGAGTCGTTCGACCTCGCCCGGACGATGCGCTCCCCCGACTTCTTCGCCTCGATCATGCTCGCCCGCCATCTGCCCTCGTACAAGGAGCGTTACGACATCCGGGCGAACCTGATGGCGGCCCTCCAGGGCCGGAGCGTCTCCCGCCGGCACGAGATCCCGATGTACCGGCGGAACTGGAAGGTCAACGACGGTGCCCAACTCATGGGCGATTCGCCGGCGCCAGCGATCGACGTCGAGCAGTGGACGAACTCGCTCTACTCTCGATGGTTCCCCCACCCGGTCAACGTCGCGTACCTCGACCGCTTCCTGGCACTGGCGGCCTCGAAGCAGATCCCCGTCTACTGGCTCTTGCCTCCGATCCTCCCGAGCATCCAGGCCCGGACGGAGGCGACCGGCTTCGACGCCGGTTACTCGGCGTTCGTCCGCGACGTCCACGCCCGGTTCCCGGGGACGATCGTGGTCGACGCCCGGCATGCGGGCTTCGCGCCCGACCTGTTCATGGACGGGGCCCACATGAACCGCCGGGGCGCCCTCAAGCTGAGCGCCGCACTGGCCGAAGTGCTCCGCGACCCCATCTCGACCTCGGAGTCCGGGCGATGGGTCGCTCTCGACCTGGATCGAGTCCGGGGGGGCGAAATGCCGATTGAAGACGTGTTCCAATCGGGCATGGCGTTGCAAGCCGCCGGAGCGGCGACCCGCCGCTGAAGGTTCACGGATGATCCCGTCGTCAGATGAGATCCGTCGCCGGGCGCCCGTCGGGCTGCTCGGCACGCTGGCCCTGATCGCGCTCTGCGAATCGTACATCGCCCGGAACGACCTGAAATTCTCCAGGCTCGAAGCCGAGGACTGGAAGTCGAGCGCCCGGGTCGCCTCGGGCGAGTTGCCGCTGGGCGGGACCTACTTCTTCGGCGACAGCCAGGTCAAGTTCGGCGTCTCGCCTCTCCTGCTCGAATCGAGGCTGGGCCAGCCGTCGCACTGCCTGGCGATCCAGGGGGGCCAGGCCCCCTCGTCGTACTTCCTGCTCCGCAAGGCTCTCCGGTCGGGGGTGATCCCCTCGGCGATCGTGGTCGACTTCGAGCCCCACCTGGCCCGCGACGGGATTGCCCACAACAGTCGAATGTGGCCCGAGCTGGCCGACCTGGGCGAATGCCTGGAGCTGGCCTGGACCGCCAAGGACGCCGGCGCCTTCGCCTCGATGGCGATGGGCCGGGCCCTGCCGTCGTACCGCGAGCGGTCCGAGGTCCGCGACAACATCATGGCCGCCTTCCGGGGCGAGACGCCCGGGATGGCCGCCTGGCTGGAGATGGCGGCCCGGAATAAGGGGATGAACCGGGGCGCCCTGGCCATGACCCGGACCTCGGGCGGCCAGACCTTCGAGGTCGAGCGCTGGGGCAACCCGACGCCCGAGCCCTGGAAGCCCGACCCGGTCAACGACCGGTACGCCCGGAAGTTCCTCAAGCTCGCGCTGGAATACAAGATCCCCGTCTATTGCCTGCTCATGCCCGTGGTCCCCGCCGTCCAGGCCAAGTACGAGTCGAGCGGCATGGATCGTCGCCACGCCGACTGGCTCGGGAGGCTCCAGGCCCGATATTCGAACCTCTATGTCCTGGACTGGCGGCACTCGAACTACCGGGAACCGGCGTTCCACGACGCCCTGCACCTGAACTCGGACGGGGCCCTCTCGATCACCTCGGCCCTCGGCGACTACCTCAAGGGCTGCTTCCAGGGCCGAGGGGTGGACGTCCGGTGGGTCCGGATGCCCGACTTCCGGCTCGACGGGGTCGAGATCGCCGTCGAGGACTCGAACCGCTCCGACGCTTTCATGCGGAGCACCGCCTCCCGGCGCCGATAAGTGGATCGGGTCGTGTCGCGGACGGACGGACCCGGGACTGGACCAGGAAGGGGACTCGGGATGCCAGAGCCAGCCGACGGCCTGCACATGCACTGGATGACGCGGGAGGATGTCTTCAACAAGACGGTCTCCTACTCTCAGAATTACGAGGACATCCTCCTGGCCCGGGCCTTCCCGGGCCCCGAAGGGTTCTACCTCGACGTCGGCGCCAACCACCCCGTCTTCCACTCGGTCACGAAGCTGTTCTACGACCGAGGCTGGCGGGGGATCAACGTCGAGCCCTCGCCGGTCGTCCACCGGCACCTGTGCGAGGACCGCCCCCGAGACGTCAACCTGAACGTCGGCCTGGCCGACCGCGACGGCGTGCTGACCTTCCACGAGTCGCTGACCTACCACGGCTGGTCGACCTTCCGCCCCGACCTGGCCGAGCATTACCGGGGGATCGGCGTGCCGATGGCCGAGCGCCCGGTCCCGGTGACGACCCTGGCGGAAGTCTGCGAGCGGCACGTCGACCGGACGATCGACTTCCTCAAGATCGACGCCGAGGGGTTCGAACGGGAGGTGCTGCTCGGCGCCGACTTCCGTCGATGGCGTCCCCGCGTCATCCTGATCGAGAACGCCTGGCCGGCCGCCTGGGAGGGGCTCATCGAGGCGATCGATTATCGCCTCGCCATCTTCGACGGGATCAATCGGTTCTACGTCCGTGCCGAGGACGAGGCCCTCCTGCCCGCGTTCGCGACGACGATCAACGTCCTCGACAACTTCGTCCCCTACGAGTATCTCCGGCTCCTCCGGGAACAGCCGGGCCGGGCGGAGGCCGGCGGGCCGAGGACGATCGATGGCCTCCGGAACGACGCCCGGCGGGCCGTCCGGAGGCTCCGGGCCGCGGCCCGGGGCCTCGCGTCCCGGGGCCGGGGCCGCGAGGCCGGTTGAAGCCGCCCGGCCGCTCAGCGCGAGGCGTGGAAGACCTGCCGGCCGTACTGGTTCAGGTGGCTCCGGCCGGTGACGGGATAGGCCACCTTCGTCACCGGGAACGACCGGATCGTCCGGAAGCCGGCCATCCGGAGCATCCCCTCGACGGCGGCCTGGTTCGGGCCGCACCAGTTCGACGGGTCGTTGGCGCACTCGTCGTGCGGGTAGAAGGCCATCGCCGGGACGCCGTGCTCGATCATGTCGACATGCGTCTCGACGATGATCTCCTTCGCCGCGACCGACGCCACCTTCATGAACGACGTGACCGGGTCGGGCAGGTGGTAGAGCACGCCCAGGAAGAGGACCAGGTCGAAGTGGCCCAGCCGCTCGGGCGAGATCTCCGAGACTTCCATCTCGGCGTCCTCGACCTTCGAGTTGAGCACCTTCCGGGCGAACTCGAATCCCGCCTTGCCGATCGAGTCGACCCGCCAGACCCCGCCGTCGAGCGCGACCACCCGCCGGGCCCCCCGGCGCTCGCACTCGAACGAGAAGAAGCCGTCCCAGGCCCCGATATCGAGCACCGACTTCCCCGAGAGGTCGGCCGGCAGCCGGACCTGGGCGAGCTTGGTCGCCGAGTCGTCGATCCCGGGCGTCGTGACCCCGTTGCCCAGGTCGATCCGGTGGAACCAGTTGATCTTCGCCAGCTCGTCACGCATCGTCGCCGTGGCGCTCATCCCATTCCTCCCTGAAAGCGAGCCCGAAGGGCCATGATCCCGGCGGAGGCTACGCCATCCCCGGATTTAGGTCAAGCCACATCGCATCAAGCGATCGGCCGCGGGGTGCCCCTCTCGATTCTGGGATCGCGACGCCCCTCGTTCCCATGCGGAGCGTGGGAACGAGGGTCTACGCTCTCGGCGATGCCCAAATTCGAGAGGGGCACCCTCGGCCGCGATCGTTCGGATCTCGCGAGGTCGGCCATTGCATCCACCTTTGGGGATCGTTAAATTTAATTTCGGCAGGATGCGCGAGATGTGAGGTCTCGGGGCTTCCGGCCGATCATTTCTGAATCCCCCCCACGAACGACATCGAGGCACAGCATGGCAAAGCGACGCCCGCGGATTGAATCGCTTGAAGAGCGCCTGTGCATGGCCGCCGGCCCGACCCTACAGACCTCGATTTCGCTGCCCACGTCGGGCTCCTGGACGCCGACGGTCTACCGGGCGTCGCCGATCTTCGCGGACCTCTTCAACACCGGCAAGGATAACCTGATCGCCGTCGCGGCCGGCGCCCAGCTCATCGCATACACCGAGAACGCGAACGGGACGGCGTCGGTCGCGGTGACCTACCAGGTCCCCAACGGCGTGGCCGATATCAAGTCGACGCCGATCGTCGTGACCGACCCGAGGACCGGCCAGAAGGACCTGTTCGCGGCGATGGGGCGGGACGAGACCAATCCGGGCTCGCTGGAAGACGGCCGGGTCTTCGGCTGGAACGCCCAGACCGGGCAGCTCCTGCCGGCCTGGGCCTCGGGCCTGAGCAGCGGCGTGAACGTCGACGGCCAGTCGGGCGTCTACGGCGCGCTGACATCGGGCAACCTGACCGGCAACGGCATCCCCGACATCGTGGTCACGTCCTTCAGCCACGACGTCACGGCGTTCTCGATCGACGGCACCCAGCTCTGGCAGTGGACCAACGACGACACGATCCTCTCGGGCGCCGTGATCGGGGATATCTACCGCGACGGCCATCAGGAGGTCGTCGTCGGCGGCGACAGCAGCAACAGCGCCTTCTATCAGGCCGGCGGCTGGGTCAACATCCTGAGCAGCACCGGGACCCTGGAACGGCGGATCTTCATCCCGGGCGAGGTGACGTGGTCGTCGCCGGTCCTGGCCGACCTCCAGGGGAACGGCCTGCTCGACATCGTCATCGGGACCGGACTGAACTACCAGGCCCAGAACGTCCCGGGGGCGCAGGCCGCCGGCGACAAGATCTTCGCCTTCGACCCGTTCGGCAACCTCCTGCCCGGCTGGCCCTACGCGACGACCACGCCGACCGACCCGGTCCCGCACGAGGTCCTGGCCGCGCCGGCGGTGGCCGACCTCCTGGGCAACGGCCAGCTCGAGGTGATCGCGATCGACCGGGCCGGCTACCTCCACGTCGTCCAGGCGAACGGCCAGGATCTGCCGGGCTTCGTCGGCGGCAAGGCGATCGCGCCCAACCTGCCCCAGAACCTCATCCCCGACGACTACGCCTCGCCGATCGTCGCCGACATCAACGGCGACGGCAAGCCGGAGATCATCGCGGCGGCCGGGCCGTACCTCCAGGCGTTCGACACGAGCGGGAACCTGATCCCGATCGCCACGACCATCACCCCGCCCGGCGGCTCGCCCGAGGGGATCGACACGGCGGCGGCGGTCGGCAACTTCGACGGGACCGCCGGCCTGACCCTCGCCTTCGTCTCGTACAACGCGCAGCTCCAGAACCGGCCAGACCAGGTGATGGTCTACTCGCTGCCGGCGAGCACCCTGGCCCCGCCCTGGGCGATGCTCCGGAGGACCGCCTCGGGCGACGCCGTCGCCCGCTCGCCGATCTTCGACCAGGAGTACGTGGCCGAGGTCTACAACACCGTCCTGGGCTCGATCCCGGCCCAGTCGGTCCTGCAACCGTCCGTCGACGCGCTGAACGCCGGGGCGCCGGGGCTGTTCGACACGACCCTGGCAATCACCTCCAGCCCGCTCGCCCGCCAGGCCGAGATCACCCGGCTCTATCAGGCGTTCCTGCTCCGGCCGCCCACCACGGCCGAGCTGACCGCCGGGACCACCTTCCTGGCGACCGGCAGCTATGCCCAGGAGGCGATCAACCTGGCGTCCTCGGCCGAGTTCGCCTCCAGGGCCGGCAACAACATCGCGAACGAGGTCTCGCAGCTCTACCAGGCGATCCTGAACCGGACGCCCTCGCAGGCCG
>JAJYDH010000229.1 GCA_021777685.1 Planctomycetota bacterium
CGAGCCTCGGGCGAGCCCCACCACGTTGGGCTGGTGGGGCTCGCCCGAGGCTCGACCCACCCTACGAATACTACGCGATGACGCCTGGATCAGTATAGGCTGAGTCCTGAGCCCTGAGCCCTGAGTCCGTTCCATGTTCGACGCCGAAAGTCTGGTGCTGACGACCGAGGACGGACGGGCCCTGCTCGCCGATGTCTCCGCGATCGCGCGCCCCGGGCCATCAGACCTGTCCCGATGGCGCAAGCAGGCCCCCGCCGAATGGGTCTCGGCGGCGCTCCGGCTGGCGGAAGGGCGTCGGAAGGGCTCGGCGAAGTTCGAGCGGGCCGGCCGGATGTGGTTCGACCCGGTCGGCGTCGAGCAGGCGACGGCCGAGCCCGTCGCCCGGCACAAGGCCCGGCGGTTCGGCGAGGGCGGCGTGGTCGTCGACCTCTGCTCGGGGATCGGCGGCGACTCGCTGGCCCTGGCCCGATCCAACCGCGTGATCGCCGTCGACCTCGACGCGGGGATGAACCGGCGGGCCCTCTGGAATGCGGCGGTCTACGACGTCGCCGGGCAAGTCCTGGCCGTCCGGGCCCGGGCCGAGTCGTTCGCGATCCCGGCCGGGGCGAGGGTCCACGTCGACCCGGACCGACGGGCCTCGGGGAGTCAGCGCGCCCGGTCGGTTGAAGGGTATGTCCCGGGGCTCGAACACCTGTCGCGGATCGCCTCGGCCGCCCCGGGAGGGGCGATCAAGCTCGGGCCGGCGAGCGACTTCGCGGCCCATTTCGGCGGGCCGGGCTTCGAGGTCGAGGTCGTCAGCCTCGGCGGCGAGTGCAAGGAGGCGACCGTCTGGTTCGGCGACCTGGCGACTCCCGGAGTCCGCCGGAGGGCCACAAGCCTGCCGGCCGGGGCGAGCTGGACCGACCGGGACGGCCCGGCCGGGGAGACTCACGCCTCGACGCCTCTCGGCGCGTGGGCCTTCGACCCCGACCCCGCGCTCGTGCGCTCGGGGCTGCTCGACGGCTTCGCCTCGGCCCTCGGGCTCGGCAGGATCGCCGCCGGCGTGGACATCCTGACCGGCCCGTCACGGGTCAATTCGCCGTTCCTGTCCGCATTCGAGATCATCGAATCCTTCCCGCTCGACCTCAAGGTCCTCCGCCGAGAGGTCGCCGCGAGGGGCCTGTGGCCGCTGGAGATCAAGACCCGGGGGCTCGACACCACCCCCGAGTCGTACCGAGCGAGCCTCCGTCCCGAGGGCTCGACGCCCGCGACCCTGATCCTCGTCGCCGGCCGGGGCAGCCCCTCCCGCGCGATCCTGGCGAGGAGAGGTCCGACCTCGCCGACGGAATGAGGATTGCTGCGGATCTCGGAAATCGGCGGCGACACCTCGAAACCCCGGCCGGCTCGCGTTAGGCTGGCCCCGCCGAAGGGCGATCCCGCAGCCTCCTTTCCGGAGTGAGACGCACCATGACGACGATCAGGCCCCTCGCGATCCGCCCGGGGTCGCTGGCCCTGGCCCTGCTGCTGGTGGGGCTCGGCCTGGCGACGGCCTCGGCCAAGACCACACTCCGCTGGAAGTTCAAGCCGGGCGACGTCCTGCATTACACGATGGACCAGACCACGGTCTCGACCGGCCAGGACCCCGGCGGCAAGGAGCTGAAGCAGACGATCGGCCTCATCATGGACATGACCTGGACCGTGAAGTCGGTCGACGCCTCGGGCGCGGCCTCGATGACCCAGACGATCGACCGGGTCCGGACCTCGGCCGTCTCGCCCTACGGCAAGTTCTCGTTCGACTCGAAGGAGGCCGGGGACGCGGGGAGCATCGCCGGGCCGCTGTTCAAGATGCTCGTGGGCGCCGAGTTCACCTCGAAGATGACGCCCCTCGGCGAGGTCGCGGACATCAAGCTCTCCGACAAGCTCCTCGCCACACTCCGGGGCGACAACGAGCCGGCCGGGGCCCAGGGTCAGTTCTCCGAGGCCGGCCTGAAGAACATGCTCGCCCAGATGGTCATCCCCCTGCCCGAGGGCGGCGTCGACCCCGGCGAGACCTGGACCCGGAAGATGGCCATCCCCGCCGGGCCCGACGGCCAGACCCGCCAGATCGACCAGACGTTCATCTACAAGGGGGCCGATCCCTCCAGCGAAGGGCTGGTGGGGATCGAGTTCTCCACGAAGTTCGAGCCCCCCAAGGCCGACCCCAACGTCCCCGTCACCTTCAAGAAGGAGACGGCCGCCGGCCGCTTCGACTTCGACAACGCCGCCGGCCGGATCGCCCGGTCGAACGTGGCCGAGGTCGTCGAGGTCTCGATCGCGCTCGAGGGCAAGGAGATCCCCCAGAAGGTCGAGACCAACCGGACGCTGGCGCTCTCGAAAGACAAAACCCCGTGAGACTTGCGGCGAGCGGCCGACGTCCATCATCGCGGTGACGCGAGAAATCGTCGTCGGAGAATCCAGGTGGTTACTTGAAAAAGTCGTCGCGCCGCCGCATGCTGAGGCGGTTCGAGCGACCCGGCGACCCCGCCGCGGCCTCGATCGGGGACCGCGCCGTCACGTCGCGGCCCCTGGACGGACCATGTTTTCCCACGGAGATTGTTGATGCGTTCTTTCCTGCTCGCCTCCGCCGCCCTCTGCCTGACCTGGGGCCTGTCGGGCTGCGACACCCCGACCGAGACCAAGCCCGCCACCCCGCCGCCGGTCGTCGAGACGAAGCCCGCCGACGTCAAGCCGGCCGACGCCCCCAAGGAAGAAGGCAAGATGGAGCCGACCACCCCGGCCGAGAAGCCGGCCGAGAAGCCCGCCGAGCCCCCCAAGTAAGCCGATAGCCGCTCGCATCGCCCGGCGCCCAGGCGCCGGGCGACGAGACGGCTTCACCAAGGGCACGGCGAATCACGGGCCGGCCGAGAGCCCGTGCTTCTTCAGCTTGCTGAAGAAGGTGCTCCGGGGCATGCCCAGCAGGCGGGCCGCCTCGCTCTTGTTCCCCCGGGCCCCCTCCAGCGCGTCGAGCAGCCGATGCCGCTCGAAGGCGATCGCCTCGGGATCGCCCTCCGTCCCGTCCAGGGTGGCGACCCCCGGCCGATCGGCCCCGGGAATCCGGCCCGACGCCGATGAGGGGGACGAGAGGGGCGAGGGGCGCGGCCTCGATCGCGGGTCGGGCGACGCGACCGGCCGGGTCCGCCGCCGGCCGGGCTGGCGGATCTCGATCGGCAGGTCTTCGAGCGTCAACGCCGGCCCTTCGCAGAGCACGACCGCCCGCTCGATGACGTTCTCCAGCTCGCGGATGTTCCCCGGCCAGTCGTAGGCGATGAGCGCCTCGACCGCCTCCTCGTCGACGTGGCCGACCGGCCGGCCGATCCGCTCGGCGTGGCGGCCGAGGAAGTGCACGGCCAGCTCGAAGATGTCCTCCTTCCGCTCGGCCAGCGACGGCGTCCGGATCGGGATCACGTTGAGCCGGTAGAACAGGTCCTCGCGGAACTTGCCCTGCCGGATCAGCCCCTCCAGGTCCTGGTGGGTCGCGGCGATGATCCGGACGTCCACCGCGATCGTCTGCGAGCTGCCCACCCGCTCGAACGCCATCTCCTGGAGGACCCGGAGCAGCTTGGTCTGGACCTCCAGGTTGATGTCCCCGATCTCGTCGAGGAACAGCGTGCCGCCGTCGGCCTGCTCGAACCGGCCGACCCGGTCGCGCGAGGCGTCGGTGAACGCCCCCTTGACGTGCCCGAACAGCTCGCTTTCGAGGAGCCCCTGCGAGAGCGCCGCGCAATGGACCTGGACGAACGGCCGGTCGGCCCGGGGGCCGGCGGCGTGGATCGCCTGGGCCAGCAGCTCCTTGCCGGTGCCGCTCTCGCCCCGGATCAGCACGGCCGAGTTGCTGGCCGAGACCTTCCGGGCCACGTCCAGCATCCGCCTGACGGCCTGGCTCGACCCCCGGATCTCCTCGAAGACCTCGGGGTCCACCGGCGAGCCCAGCTCGATCCGCCCGGCCGACTTCCCGCCTCCGGTGAGCTGGTCCTGGAGGAGCAAGATCCGTCTCTGCTGCTCGGCGATCTTGTCGACCTTGTCGCGAAGCTCCAGGTTGAGCCGCTCCAGGGTCTGCTGGATGCCCGCCGAGTGGAGGGCGAGCATGGCGACCGAGCCGAGCGCCCCGAGGAACGCGACCTCCTCGTCCTCGTAGGGCATCCCGCTCCGCTTCGGGCCCAGGACCATCAGGCCGACCTGGACGCCGTCGGCCTCCAGCGACTTCGCGACCTCGCCCCCCAGGGCGATCATGGTGTCGGCGGCCGGGTCGGGCCCGCGCGAGAGGGCCATCGCGTGGGGCGCCCGGACCGTCGACTCGACCCGGAGCCGCTCGACCAGCGGGTTGTCGGGCGAGAGCACGGGCTCCTCGGGCTCGGGGCCGTGCCAGGCGGCCAGCCGGAGCGGCCCGCCGGGCGAGTCGGCCAGGTAGATCGCGCCCCACTCCAGCCGGAGGATCTCCGCCGCCGCCTCCAGGAGCCGCTGCCCCAGCGTCCCCCGGTCGACCAGCTTGCCGACGGCCAGGTTCATCTTCTGCATCGCCTGGTCGAACTTGGTCTTCTCGCGGTCGAACCGCCGGTCGATCGCCCTCTGAAACCGCTCGCGGGTCGAGCCGAACAGGATCAGAATGGCGATCGCCGCCCCGCCCGCCAGCGGCGCGCCCCTCGACGCGTGGTTGGCCAGCAATTGCTCGCCGATCAGCAGCGTCGTCCCGACCAGGACCCCCGAGTACAACAGCCCCGCCCCCAGGCTGACCACTACGTACAGCTTGCTCCGGTTGTAGATCTCCTCGACCTGCATCAGCTTGTAGCGGCTGATGCTCAGGGCGTAGGCCGTCGTGTAGAGCAGCGAGACCACGTACATCGGCCAGGCCGCGCTGGAGAGCCCGAGCCGGGCCGGCTCCCACCAGGCGCCCCAGAGCAGGTAGCCGATCGGCAGGATGGCCAGCCTCGACGCCAGCAAGATCCAGTAGGTCTGGTTCCGCTCCGCCCGGTTCGCCGCCGAACGGTAGCTGGCGCTCAGGCAGACGATGCAAAGGCCGAAGACGGCGACCGAGAGCGCGATGTAGACGCAGGAAAGCCCCTTGATCCACGTCAGCAGAGACTGGATCGAGGCGACCGCCCCCGGGCTCGCCCCTCCCCGGAGCCGGCCGCCCGCGTACATGCACGTCCAGATCGCCGCGATGAACGCGAGGGGGACCCCATAAAGCGCCGCCGAGATCGACCGCCGATGCTTCGCGAAGATCGGGTTGATCCGGGGGAAGACCATGTAGAAGTGGAGGCTCAGCACCGGGACCAGGACCGCGAAGGCCGCGAACAGGTAAATCAGGGGCGGCTCGACGACGATCTCGGTCCAGTGATACCCCCCCATGTACGCGCCCACCGTGGCGATGCAGAGCCAGAAGAACATCCGCGCCGACTCGTCCCCCGGGCGAGCCCAGAAGACCCGGATCGCCACGACGAAGATGGCCATC
This sequence comes from Planctomycetota bacterium, assembly GCA_021777685.1. Taxonomy (GTDB): domain Bacteria; phylum Planctomycetota; class Planctomycetia; order Isosphaerales; family Isosphaeraceae; genus Tundrisphaera. Next base: position 5,468 of record JAJYDH010000229.1, read on the forward strand.
TCCTGGACGAACCAGAGCAGGGACGAGAGGTACGCCCAGATCGGGCGACGGCGGACCGTCGCCCGGGCCGAGTGGATCGTCCCATCGTCCTTCGACCGCCACTCGACCTCGACCGCCTGCCCCACGCGGTCGCGGATCAGTCGCTTCGACTCGACGTAGGCCGGGTAATGATCGATCGCCCGGTCGCCGATCCTGACCAGCCGATCCCCCTCCCGGGGCCGATCCGGCGACCACGCGAAGTCCGGCGGGATCGCCTCCTTCAGCTCGATCCCCAGGACGCAGCTCAGGCCGATGTCGCCCGACATGGCCACGATCGCCAGCGACCAGAGCGAATAGACGATCGGGATCGACGCCAGGGCCGTCAGCCAGAAAGGCCGGGATTTTCGCCAAAAACTCGAAGCCAACCGCGAACCGGGCTGGCTCGGAGGGAACGGCAAGGCCCTCCGGAAATCGGGCGGTTTGGGAGAGGAGGGCAAATCGATCATGTCGGATCAGCCATTTGACCATTCCAGGGTGCGGCGCCGAGAAGTCTCCACACACTAACGGATCGGCGCCGAAATCGCCAGTCAACCGCGCCGTTTCGGCGCCGAACAGCAAGTGACGAGTCTCGCAAACATCGCTTCCGTCAAAATTTCGCCAATGCCTCTATATTCCAGGTATTGCAAATCGAAACCCGCCCTGGCATTTAACGCAAACATCTTGCTGCCTTGAGTTTGGATGATTATTGCGGAGACTTTAACTTCGCCGTGGAGACGATCGGCGCCGCGATCGGCGCCGAAAAACGGCCCTTCCAAGACACCCCGTCAACACAATGGGCGAACTGGATCGTCGGCGCCGAAGCCTTCGACAAGTCCGCGATAGGAATCTGGACTTGGGTACGAGACATGCCTTGGTGGTGGGGCGAGAGCAAGCCGAGCAGCACCAGACATACCCCCGGAAGATTCGGCGAGCGAGGAGGGTCCATGAGGATCGCGGCGAGAAGACGCGCTGAGTGGCTGATGTCCGATTACGTGTTCGACGGCCGCAGGCGGCAGGTCCGACTCGACAGGGCCCGGCTCGAAGTGGTGGAGATCGGCAAGGGCGAGCCGATCGTGCTCGTGCCCGGACTGGCGGGAGGCTGGAAGCTCCTGGCCCCCCTGGCCCGATCGCTGGCAAAGCGGAACCGGGTGATCCTCTACGGATTCCGGGACGAGTTGGACCCACTCTCGGGCCGGCCGGCCCGCCAGATCGGCGACCATGCCCGCGACCTCGCCGGGCTGATCGAGGCCCTCAGGCTGGAGCGTCCCACGGTCTTCGGCGTCTCGTTCGGCGGGGCCGTGGCGCTGGACTACGCGATCGACGAGCCCCACCGGGTCGGCCGGCTGATCCTGTCCGGGGTCGAGGCCCGATTCCGGTCGACGATGGGCTCGACGATCGCGCGGCGGGTCCTCGAACGGTTCCCGCTCCCGGCCGACAACCCGTTCGTCAACCAGTTCTTCAACCTGTTCCACGGGGGCAAGCCGGCCCCCGGGCCGCTCTCCCGGTTCGTGGTCGAGCGGTGCTGGGAGACCGACCAGGGCGTGATGGCCCGCCGCCTGGCGATGCTCGAAGGGTTCGACGTCTCCGACCGCCTCTGGCAGGTCGAGGCCCCGACGCTCGTCCTGGGCGGGACCCGAGACGTGGTGGTCCCCCCGGCCCGCCAGAAGGCGCTCGCCTCGTCGATCGCCGGCGCCCGCTTCGAACCGATGGAGGGGGCCGGCCACCTTGGCTTCCTGACCCACTCCGCCGACGTCGCCCGCCACGTCGAGCAGCTTTGTCGGGGCGGCCGGCCGTCCCTGGCCTGAGCGGCGCCCGGCGAACCCCGGATCGCGACCGGCCCGGCCCCGACGGGTCGGGCCGCTTTCGGCTCAAGAAGCCGAGGGCCCCGGCCGATGATGGCCGAGGCGGGATCGATCCTCGGAGAGTCAGGATGGCCAAACAACGTCGGAATCGGGCCGCGATCGGCGTCGAGGCGCTCGAAGGTCGGGCCGTTCTCTCGACCGTCCATGCGATGGTCTTGCCCGTCTCGGGCGCCCTGATTCGGGGCCTGAGCTACATGGACCTCCAGGGGTCCGCGCACGGCTCCCCCATGACGATCGTCGGGAATCCGGAAGTCGGCACGACCGTCAAGCTCCAGGGGGCCGGCCGGGTGTCGGGGCTGGGCCCGGTGAAGCTCTCGGCCATGCTCCACGGCACCGGCTTCATCGCCAGCAGTCGCGTCGAAGGGCCCTTGACCCTCTCCACCGCCAGGGGCAGGGTGATCTTGCAGCTCGAGGGCCCCGCCAGCGGCGGTTTCCAGGCGCCGAGGTCGGGGACTTACAGCTTCTCGATCCAGAAGGGCACCGGCGTCTTCTCCCATCACATCGGCAACGGGACGGCCGCACTGGTCCTCGGCCCGAGGTCGTTCACGCTGACATTCCAGGGTAAGCCGAACGTCGCCTGATCCACGGGCCGGGCCGCTTCAGTTGTCTTGCAGGGCGATCAGCTGCCAGACGACCAGCCCGGTGATCGTGGCGCTCCCGGCGGCGACCAGGACGGTCAGGATCAGGACGGCGTGGCGGGGCGGCTCGTACTGATTCGCGTCGATCGCCCTGCGGGCCCGGTCGTAGAGCCGGTTCGCGGCGATACAGAGCGCCGTGCCCAGGATCAGGAAGACGACGCCGGTGATGAGGAACTCGTGGCTCCCCCGGAATTCCCGGCGCGGCCCCGTCGTGGCCATCATCGCGAGCTGTCGGAGGAACACGCCCATCCGGGCGAGGACGAAGCCGATCCCGATCAGGCCGAGGGCCGTGCGGACCCAGGCCAGGAATGTCCGCTCGTTGGCGAGGTGGTCGCGGACGCGGCCCTCCGGCCGGGCCGGCGTGGGTTTGAGCGGCGGATTCTGGGACGGTTCCATGCGTGCTCGCTCCGGTCCGGAAACGAAATCGGGAGGGGGACGGTGCGCCTCGCAAGGGGGGGCAAAAACCCCGCGAAGTCACACCGGCACCCCTCCCGAAGGCGGCGAGGAGGGCCTGGCCCGCCGGGCCCGGCCCTCCCGATCGATCAATGGTGGAAATCGTTGGCGTGATTCCCACCGTTGAGTTCGTCATGGCCATCGTGGCCGTTCCCGTGCCCGTTTCCGTCGCCATGGCCATGGTCCGGCCCCTGGCCCGGCTTGTCCTTGACCATCAGCATGTAGAGGCAGGGGAGGACGAACAGCGTGGCGGGCTCTCCGGCCAGGAGGCCGCCGAGGATGGCGCGGGCGAGCGGGGCGTTGGCCTCGGAGCCCCGTTCGAGGGCCATCGCCGCCGGGATCATGGCGAAGAAGGCCGCGAGGGCGGTCATCGTCACCGGCCGGACCCGGACCGAGGCGGCCTTGCGGATCGCCTGGGTCGGCGTCAGCCCCTCGTGGCGGCGGATCTCCTGGGCGAAGTCGGTCATCAGCACCGTGTTGGCGACCTTGATCCCGATGATGAAGATGATCCCCAGGATCGACTGGACGTTGATCGCCGTCCCGGTGAAGTAGAGCATCGGGAAGACGCCGGCCATGCTGATCGGCACGGTGAGCATGACCGTCATCGGCACGATGTACGACTTGTCCAGGGCGACCATCAGGAAGTACATCAGCAGCACGGCCAGGATCATGCCGACGCCCAGGTCGCGGAAGGTCTGCTGCATCCGCGAATACTCGCCGCTGAGGACGATCTTCGAGCCGCCCAGCGTCGTCTTCTTCGAGCCCGAGGCCGGGTCATAAGGCGCCCAGTTGCCGTCGGGGAGCTTCTTGCCGAACTCGTCGAGGATCACCGAGATGTCGTCGGCGACGTGGCCGAGGTCGCGCCCTTCGACGCCCATCGTCAGGTCGATCGACGGCTGGATGTTGTTGTGGGTGATCTCGGTCGGGACCTCGATCCGGGTGACGCTGGCGAGCGACCGGAGCGGGACCGGCTCGGCCTTGATCGACCCGGTGATCGGGATGTCCAGCATCGACTCGATCGACGTGATGTCCTTCTCGGGATAGGCCACCCCGACGAAGTACTGGTTGTGGGTCTTGGGGTCGATCCAGAAGTTCTTCTTGTTGAAGGTGATCGACGAGTTGAGCGA
>JAJYDH010000230.1 GCA_021777685.1 Planctomycetota bacterium
TTCACCCAGCCGGTGTGGATCGAGGGGAAGGATCGGTAAGTGATGGCATCTTGTAGGGTGGGTGAGCGGAAGCGAAACCCACCAGGTCGGGCCACGCCGGGGCTGGTGGGTTTCGCTACCGCTCACCCACCCTACAAATTCTCATTCACCTGCATGTCCAGGCAACCCGTCCGGCTCCCGCGATCCCCAATCGGCCGGATAATGGCCCTCACGGACGAATCTCCGGAAGCTCGACCAGGGCCAATCGGCCGGGTGCGAGACGTGGCCGTGCTTCACGGGATTGAAATGGATGTAGTCGCAATAGGCATCCAACTCCGATCCGTCCCGGACGGCGCGTTCCCAGAACCGATGCTGCCAGACACCTCGCTCGCCCCGGGCGATCTTCGCCCTGCCGGGCTTCACTTCTCGGCCGCCGGCCCCGAGCCATCCCGCCGTGAATTCGGCCTTGATCGATTTCCACCGGTCGGAGAAGTCGGCGTCGCCCGGCGGGAGCGTCCAGAGACAGTGGATGTGCTCCGGCAGCAGGACGATCGCGAGGGTCGTAAACGGCCTCTGCTCGTTGACTTTCCGCATCGCCCGGCCGAGCAGCTCTCGACCGATGGGGTCTTGAAAGATCGGGACACGTTGCTCGGTCACGACGGTGAAGAAATAGGTCCCTCCCGGGACGTGCCATCGACGGTAGTCGGGCATCGCAGGGTCCGAGGGAGGGACGGGGCGGAATCGGTGGTGGCGCGTTGGCGGGTTTCGCTACCGCTCACCCGCCCTACGAGTTCACATTCAGGCAACCTTTCACCTGGGCGGCTGGGGCGCCGGGGGCTTGGTCTCGGCGTGGTTGAAGTTCATCCCCTCGAAGACGGCGCCGGGGGCGTCGGGGCTGACCGCGACGGCCGGCGGCGGGGCCGAGCCGGGGGCGGGGATGACCTCGTCGCGGAGCTTGGTCAGCGACGTGTAGAGCTGCCGGTAGACCGCCTGCTGGCGGGGCGAGGTGGCGGCGCCGAAGCGGAGGTTGTAGGCGGTCATGAACTCGATCAGCTCGCCGAGGTTGGCGTCGGGCCGCTTGTCCACGCCGGCCAGGAGGACGTTGACGGCGGGGGTCTCCAGCATCGACGCCAGGCCGTAGAGGGCCTTGATGTACTTCATGGCGTCGCGCCGCTCCTGCGAGTTCTGCGGGTAGATCGACTCGACCTTGGCCTTGGTGGCCATGATCTGGTCCTTGGCCTTCTTGATCGTCTCGGGCTTGTGCTCGCCCAGCTCCTCGCCCTCCTTGCGCAGCTCGGCGGCGATCGCCTTGAGGCTGGCCCGGTCGGGGCCGAACTCATCGCGCTGCAGGACCTTGGGCGCCCCGGCCTGGGTGAGCTGGTGGACGCTGGCCGAGATCCCCTCGGAGGCGTAGGCGAACGGGATGTCGCGGATCAGCTCGCCGCCGAGCTTGGTCTTGGCCCCGTAGTAGACCGAGTTCTTGTAGAGCTTGGGGTCGTCCAGGTCGTTGAGGACGACGTTCAGGGCGCTGCCGTTGGCGATGTCGACCGAGGTCGGGTTCTTCCTCAGGCGGTCCTGGATGGCCGAGTAATTCCCCTTCTGCTTGGCGTCGAGCTTGGCCTCTTTGATGTGGAAGATCCGGGCGGCCTCGACCCGGGAATTGTACATGTACTGGTTCCACATCATCGCCGTGGAGGAGTTGATGGCGTTGGCCTGGGCCGTCTCGACGTTGTAGCGGCCCGCGCCCATGGCGTACATGCCCGCCCCGGCGGCCATGCTGCCCTGCGGGGTCGACCCGACGCCCATGCCCCCGCCCCAATACCCCCCCCCGTAGAACTGCGCCTCGGCCGGCGAGCCGGCCAGGCCCAGGGTCAGGGCGACCGCGCCGATCCAGCGATGGGAACTGCTCACGGGAATCTCTCCGATGTCGATGTCGATGTCAGATGGTGCGAATCGGGCCCCGTCCGACGCTGACGGGGCCTGGCCCTCGCGAGGCAACTCGGCCGGCGACCCGGGCCGGAGGGCCGCCGGGCCGGAGCGGGAGGATCGGCCTCGCATTGCTCGATCTAGGATACGACAATCCTGCCCATGCTACCATCGAATTCCCGCCGAGGGCGCACGCCGCCCGGGACCGCCTGTCGCGACGGTCGATCGGGGCCGAAGGCGGGCGTCCGGGCGGGTCAGCGAGCCCGACCGATCGTGATCGGCAGGTCGAACGCGGCCTTCGACGGCGTCAACCGGGGGAGATTGCGGGGTTCGGGCGAGATCGGCCCGGCGAACTCGGCGTAGAGGGCGTCGAACTCCTCGTCGGACATCTCCCCGTCCGAAAACGAACCCAGCATCGCCTCGGCCTCCTCGATGGTGGCCGGCGCCGAGGCCCGGGCCTCGCGTTCCATCCGCTTCAGCTCCTTCAGCGCCCGGAAGAAGCCGCGCTCGGCGGCGGCCTCGTACTTCCGGATCATGGCCGCCTCGGGCGACGGGTCGAACATGGCGATCCGGGCGGCCTCGGCCTTGAGCCGGTCGGCCTCGGCGGCGTCGACCCCCTCCGGGGCGACGAACTCCGCCTCGACCTTCCGGACCCGGGCCGAGAGCGCCGCGGTCTGCTGGTCGGCGGCGCGTTCCATCCGGACCGAGTTGAGCGCCGCGTTCCGGGCCAGCACGTGGCCGATCTCGCCCCGGGCGTTGGTCTCGGCGGCGAACGAGGCGGTGCGTCGTCGGACCTCGGCGGCGTCGCCCTCGGGGAGGACGACGCCCGCGCCGGTCAACCCGTGCTTGAGGGCGTTGGCCCGCGAGCGCTCCTTGCCCTCCTCGGTCTTGGGGCCTGTGCTCTTGAGGGCGTTGGCGCGGTTGGCGGCGATCCGGGCTTCGGAGGCGGGCATGGGGCAGTCCTTGATGCGGTCCGGGTGGAGATGCGCGGCCTGATCCGGCCGTCGCCCTTCATATTCAGGATCGCGCCCCGGCGATTATTCGTGTCTTTCCGGAGAATGACCCATTTTGTCGGGCGCATTGGTCGGGCGGGCGAGCCTCTGGCCCCCTCTCCCCTCGCGGGAGAGGGTTGGGGAGAGGGGGACGTGGCAGGACCGATCGGCGGGGACGGGGCCGGTGACCTCTGTTCTTCGACGCCCGAAGGTCGATTCCACGCCGATTGCCCCCTCTCCCCAACCCTCTCCCACGAGGGGAGAGGGGGCCAGAGCATGCCAGAATCCGTTGGCGCCCCCGTCTCCCCCGGCCCCGGCCGCGATGGTCTCGACTCGCACGGCCTTCCCGACTAAAGTGCAAAGCCTCGGAGGGTCGTCGACTCGCCTCCCGCCGTCCCCGCCCCCGTGCGGCCGAACGCCAGCCCCGGAGTGCCCCCGTGAAACGATCGATCGTCGCGATCGCGACGCTGCTCCTGTGCCGGGCGTCGGCCTTCGGGGCCGCCCCGGCGTTCGAACTGGTCGACGGCGACCGCGTGGTCCTGATCGGCGGCACCCTGATCGAGCGGGACCAGTCCTACGGCTACCTCGAAACCCGGCTCACCCGCCGCTACCCCGACCGCTCGATCACCTTCCGGAACCTCGGCTGGAGCGGCGACACACCCGAGGGGATCTCGCAGGCCGGCTTCGGCTCCCCCGCCGACGGCTTCAAGCACCTGGTCGAGCACGTCCTGACGCTCAAGCCGACGGTCATCATCCTCGGCTACGGCGCCAACGAGTCGTTCGAGGGGAAGGCCGGGCTGCCGAAGTTCCTCCAGGATCTCGACAAGCTCCTCAAGGCGATCGAGCCGACGAAGGCCCGGCTCGTCTTCCTCTCGCCGACCCGCCAGGAAGACCTCGGCCCGCCGCTGCCCGACCCGGCCCGGCACAATGCCGACCTGGCGATTTATCGGGACGCCCTCAAGGCCGAGGCCGAGAGGCGCGGGGCGGTGTTTGTTGACCTGTTCGACCTCTTGCCCAAAGGGGACAAGGCCGCGACCTGGCGACATCTGACCAACAACGGCATCCACTTCACCCCCTACGGCTACTGGCGCGAGTCGGCGGCGATCGAGGAGTCGCTCGGGCTCACTCCGCAGCAATGGGCGGTCGGGATCCACTTCGACAAGACGCGAGGGGGAGCGAACTATGGTGGGACCGTCGGCACCGACGCCCGGGCGGTCCCGGGCGGGTTTCGGGTCCAGATGCTCGACACGCTCTTGCCCGCCTCGCGTCCTCCCGACGGTAGCCCCGACCGGCCGGAGACGGACCGGGTTCTCAAAGTCCTGGCCCTCGACCCCGGCCGGTATACCCTCAAGGTCGACGGCAAGCCTGTCGCCACGGCCGACGCCGCCGCCTGGCAAAAAGGCGTGGTGATCGAGAAAGGCCCCGAGTTCGACCAGGTCGAGGCCCTCCGCTCGGCGATCAACGCCAAGAACGAGCTGTATTTCTACCGCTGGCGGCCCCAGAACGAGACGTACCTCTTCGGCTTCCGCAAGCACGAGCAGGGGCAGAACGCCCGCGAGATCCCCCAGTTCGACCCGCTCGTCGCCGCCAAGGAAGCCGAGATCGCCAAACTCCGCAAGCCGGTCCCCCATGTCTATGAGCTGATCCGAGAAGGCGAGGTGGGCCGGTGACGACGATCGCGAGGAACACGACCCCGAGCACCACCACGGGCCGACCCTCGGCCGGTGTCCGTCGCCCGCACTTCCTCGGCCGGGGGGGGTCGGGCTCGCCGCCGCCTCCTCCGAAGCTCAAAGGAGACCTCCCGCCCTGGCGTCGGTGGGCCCGCAAGGGGCTGATCCTGGGCGGGTCGCTCGGCCTGGCGGCGTTCTTCCCGCTCCAGAAGAACGTGCCGGTCGTGGATGTCGACTCCGAGGTCGAGCGGGCGTCGTTCCAGGTCGCCGAGGGGTTCGAGGTCAACCTCTTCGCCTCCGACCCGAGCCTGGCCAAGCCGATCCAGATGAACTTCGACGCGAAGGGGCGGCTCTGGGTCGCCAGCTCGGAGGTCTACCCCCAGATCAAGCCCGGCCAGGTGGCCGACGACAAGGTCGTGATCCTGGAGGACACCGACGGCGACGGCCGGTCCGACAAGACCACCGTCTTCGCCGACAAGCTGCTGATCCCCACCGGCGTCGAGCCCGGCGACGGCGGCGCCTACGTCGCCAACAGCACCGAATTGCTCCACCTGAAGGACACCGACGGCGACGGCAAGGCCGACACCCGGCGGATCGTGCTCTCGGGCTTCGGCACCGAGGACACCCACCATATTTTACATACGTTGAGGTGGGGCCCCGACGGGATGCTCTACTTCAACCAGTCGATCTACATCCACAGCCACATCGAGACCCCCTGGGGCGTGAAGCGGCTGCTGGGCGGCGGGATCTGGCAGTTCCGGCCCGAGTCGATGTGGCTCGACGTCTTCGCCCGGGGCTGGGTCAACCCCTGGGGCCACCACTTCGACCGCTGGGGCCAGTCGTTCGCCACCGACGGCGCGGGGGGCGAGGGGATCAACTACGTCCTGCCCGGGGCCTCCTACCAGACGGCCGTCGGCGCCAGGCGGCTCGTCAACGGCCTCAACCCCGGCAGCCCCAAGTATTGCGGGGCCGAGATCCTCAGCGGCCGGCACCTGCCCGAGGACTGGCGCGGGAACATCATCACCAACGACTTTCGGGCCAACAACGTCCGGCGTTTCGTCCTCGCCGACGACGGCGCCGGTTACGCCTCGGCGAATCTGCCCAACCTGATCACCACCCGCTACCCCGCCTTCCGGCCGATCGACGTCAAGATGGGACCCGACGGCGCGATTTACATCGCCGACTGGTACAACCCGATCATCCAGCACGGCGAGGTCGACTTCCGCGACCCCCGCCGCGACCACACCCGGGGGCGGATCTGGCGCGTCACCGCCAAGGGCCGACCCCTGGTCGAGAAGCCCAACCTCGTCGGCGCGACGAATGAACAGTTGCTCGAATACCTCAAGGCCCCCGAGGACTGGACCCGCCACTTCGCCAAGCGCGTGCTCAAGGAGCGCGGCAAGGCCGTCGTGCCGGCACTGGCCGCGTGGGTCAAGGGGCTCGACCCGAAGGACCCCGAGGTCGAGCACCACCGGCTCGAAGGGCTCTGGGCGTATGAGTCGCTCGACGTGGTCGAGCCCGAGTTGCTGACGGCCCTGCTCAACTCCCCCGACCCGAGGGCCCGCGCCGCGGCCGTCCGGGTGACGCAGCACTGGCTGGGCAAGATCGACGACCCGTTCGGGCGACTGGCCGCCCGAGTGGTCGACGAGCACCCGAGGGTCCGCCTGGAGGCCGTCCGAGCCCTGGGGCACGCCCCCGAGTCGCGCGCCGCCGAGATCGCCCTGCGGGCGCTCGACCGGCCGGTCGACAAGTTCCTGGATTACGCCCTCTGGCTCACGATGCGGGACCTGGAAGGGTTCTGGATGCCCGCCCTCCGCGAGGGCAAGTTCGACTTCGGCGGGGATTCTCGCCGCCTGGTCTTCGCCCTGAACGCGGTCGGCTCGCCGGGGGTGGTCCGGCCGCTGGTCGAGGCCCTGAAGGCCGGCAAGGTCGCGCCGGCCGACGAGGACCGCGTCCGCGCCCTGATCGCCGGCCTGGGCGGCCCGGCCGAGTTGGGGATGATGCTCGACCTGGCCGTGTACGACTCCCGGCCCAACCCGAGATGGGCCCCCGTCCTGGAGGCGCTCGCGCAGGCCGCCCGGGCCCGCAAGGTCGTCCCCACGGGCGACCTCGCCCGGGTCGGTCTCCTGCTCAACTCGCCCGACCCCGCCACCCGCGCCGCCGCCGCGAGGGTCGCCGGGCTCTGGAAGGTCGAATCGCTCCGGGGGAAGCTCGGAGAGATGGCCCGGTCGAATGATCCCGCGATCCGCCGGGCCGCGATCGAGGGGCTGGGGTCGCTGGGCGGGGATGCCTCGCGCGACGCCCTGGCCGCCCTCTCCACCGCCCCCCATCCGGTCGAGGCCCGATTGGAGGCCGCCGCCGCGCTGGTGGCGATCGACCCGAAGCTCGCGGCCGAGCGGGCGGTCGCGGCCCTGGCCGAGGCGAAGGACGTCGACCCGTCGACCGTCTTCGGGGCGTTCGTCGACCGCAAGGGCGGCCCGGCGGCCCTGACCTCGGCGCTGGAGGGGAAGACCCTGCCGGTCGAGGTCGCGAGGGTCGGCGCGCGGGTGGCCTCGCTCTCGGGCCGGCCGGATGCATCGCTGATCGAGGCCCTGAACCGCTCGGGCGGCAACTCGACCGCCCCCCGATCGTGGGACCCGGCCGAGCGCAAGGCGATCCTGGCCGAGGTCGCCCGCAGGGGCGACCCCGCGCGGGGCGAGGCGGTCTTCCGCCGAGGCTCGTCGCAATGCCTCAAGTGCCACGCCATCGCCGGGGCCGGGGGGAGGGTCGGACCCGGGCTGGAGAGCATCGGCGCCAGCGCCCCGGTCGACTACCTGCTCGACTCGCTGGTCGAGCCGGCCAAGGCGGTGAAGGAGGGCTATCACGCCACGGTCGTCGCCACGAGTGACGGTCGGGTCCTGACCGGCCTCAAGGTCCGCCAGACCGACACCGAACTCGTCCTCCGCGACGCCGAGGACCGCGAGGTGACGATCCCCGCCTCGGCGATCGAGGAGCAGAAGCCGGGCGGCTCCTTGATGCCCGCCGGCCTGGCCGACACGATGAGCCGGGGCGACGTGGTCGACCTCGTCCGGTTCCTCTCCGAGTTGGGCAAGCTCGGGGCCTACGCCGTCTCGCCGCAGGCCCGGCCGATCCGCCGCTGGCAGGTCCTCGACCCGCCCGCCGTCGCCCCCCGGGGCGCCGGGGTCGACCCGCTCGACGCCCTCGCCAACGACCCGAAGCTCGCCTGGGCCCCGGCCTATGCGAAGGTCTCCGGCGACCTCCCCGCCGACGTCCTGGCGACGATCCCCTACCGGGTCTCCGCCGCCCAGGTCGGCCTGGCGAGGGGCGAGGTCGAGGTCACGACGCCCGGCAAGGTCCGGCTGAGGCTGTCCCCGATCCCGATCGCCGCGTGGCTCGACGGCCGCCGGGTGGATGCGAAGCCCGAGGTCGACCTCGACCTCGCCGCCGGCCTCCACACGCTCACCTTCGCCCTCCCCGCCGACCCCAAAGGCCCCGGCTTCCGCGCCGAGCTGCAAGAGGCCCCGGGCTCGCCGGCCAGGGCGCAGGCGGTGGTGGGGAAGTGATGAGATTTGCCGGGGGACTTATCGTTTGCCCTCGCGTGTTCGAGTCCGGGCGGGTTTACCTTTGAGCTTGGTGAGCACATAAGACATAATTTGTTGTTGTCTTTCAGCTACATCTCGCTCGATCACGATAAGATTGCTGACGAAATGCTCCTTGAGATTCTCCCAGTGGTCGAGGCTCACGAAGTAATCGTGCTTCGCGCCGTACAGGTTCTCGTCCTTTGAATCAATCGGCCGGAAGACCGCCATGTAACCGATGGGGTTGTCCGCGGGCTCGTGGACGAAGAAGTGCCTGAGATATCGGACATGCTCGCCCGTGGAGAAGGCACGCCGCCTTCCCGCGATCGGCCGGTCGTTGGCGTCCCGCGGCCTGGCTTCGAAGTCGAGGATGCAGACCATCTCACCGCCGGGCTCGGTCTCCGCGATCGCGCTCATGTCTGGTGCCTCTTCTCAATTCAGAAATTGTCGGGGCCGTGCTGAATTTCCCCTTCCGGCGTGACGTTCGAATGCTTCCCGTCCGGGTGCTGGACGTCCCAGTGGAAATCGGCGGGATCGTTCGTGTTATGGGGCACCCATTCATTATCGTTCGAGTCCAGGTAACCGCCCTGGTCGCCACGCGGGGGGCGATTTCGCCAGTCGGGGCGGGGTGGGATATAGGGATGAGTCCCTTGCCTGGGCAATTTGTCCCAGGGATGCTTGACCGGCCAGTCGGTCGGCCGATCTCCCTTCAGTCGGGCCATCCACGTCGCCCTTCGAGGGGCCTTCTTGAATCAATCGGCCTGCCGTCGGAGTCTGGTCGACCGTACCACGATGTCCCCAGGCCGGCCAGACCATAGAACCCCCGATTGCCAGCCGGGGCGACCGGCCGTAAAGTTGGAGGCGGAGCGGGGGAGGGGTTCCCCGATCGTTCCGGCCCACCCACCCAGCGACGAAGAAGACCGACACCATGGCCACCGCCGAAGTCCCGACGCAGATGTACATCGATGGCCGGTGGCTCGACGCGACCGGCGGGAAGACCCTGGGCGTGATCAACCCGGCGGACGAGTCCACGATCGCCGAGGTCGCCTTCGGCGGCCGGCTCGACGCCGACCGGGCCATCGAGGCCGCCTCGAAGGCGTTCCCCGCCTGGAAGGCGCTCTCGGTCTACGACCGGGCCAAGATCCTCAAGAAGACCGCCGACCTGATCCGCGAGCGGGCCGACGCCATCGCCCGGACCATGACCCGCGAGCAGGGCAAGCCGCTGCCCGAGGCCAGGGGAGAGACCCTCGCCACCGCCGATACCTTCGAATGGTTCGCCGAGGAGGGCAAGCGGTCCTACGGCCGGATCATCCCGCCGTCGAACGTCATGAAGCGGCACCACGCGATCAAGCACCCGGTCGGCGTGGTCGGCACGATCACCCCGTGGAACTTCCCGGCCGCGCTGGC
>JAJYDH010000231.1 GCA_021777685.1 Planctomycetota bacterium
GGCCGAGCTGGTCGAAGAACGCGATCCAGAGGAACATGCCGATGTAGACCGGGGCCAGGCCGGTCTGCCAGGGTTTCGGCTCGACCTCGGTGCCCGGTCGGGGGATGGTGGACATGAGAACGGAGGTCCTGCGGGCCCTGGTCGAGGAAGTGTCGTCACATGTCCGCCGGGCCCATCGCCCCGCCGGTCATGAGCAGCTCTTCCTCCTTGTCGGAGATGATCATCTGGGGCTTGTAGCCGCCCTTGGAGCGGAAATAGAGGATCAGGGCGAGATAGCTGGCGAACATGATGCACGGGAGGATCGCCACCGTGGCCAGCGCGTTCTTCTTGGCGTCGAAGCCGATCTCCTCGATCAGGTTCTTCTGGACCTGGTCCTTCTTGTCCGCGACGCCGGGGTCGAGCGCCGCGACCTTGGCCTCGTCGAGCGCCTGGTAGGACCCGAAGACGCTGGTCTTGGTGTCACCCACGACCTTCGCGTAGAGCGCCGGGTCTTTCGCCTTCAGACCCTGGTCGATCCGCGAATCCTGGTTGTAGCCGAGGAACGACGTGCCGACCACGCCCACCGCGAGCATCCCCACGGCCCCGCAGGTGTTGAGCGTCAGGGCCCCGCCCTTGGGGAACTGCTCGGCGACCACGCCCAGCATGGTCGGCCAGAAGAACGTCTTGCCGAACCCGTACAGGGTCGCCGCGGCCAGGATCATCCCGCCCGTCGCCTTCGAGAGGAACATGAGCCCGCAGGCGGCGACCAGGGCGCTGGCGCAGAGGAGGCCCAGCGGCGAGAGCTTGTGGACGATCGGCCCGGCGAAGAACCGCAGGACGAGCATGATCGCCGACGTGTAGATCAGGACCCAGCCGCCCGAGAGGCCCATCTGCTCCATCGAAGGGCCCATCAGGTCGCCGATCCAACTGTCGGTGCCCAGCTCGGTCGTGGCCAGGGGGACCATGATGAGCAGGAGGAACACGAACAACGGCTGGCCGAAGGAGCCGACGGCGAGCCCGAAGGCCCCGCTGATCAGGACGACGAGGCCCACCTTGGCCACCACGTCCATCGTGACGGCCGTGGCGCCGACCGTGAAGGCCGTCTTCTCGGTCCAGCCGGGCAGGAGCTTCGCGTTCGGCCCGAAGATCCAGCCCAGGTCCGTGAAGTCGTTCGCGAGTTCGAACACGATCAGCGACGCCACGATCGCCGCCCCGAAGAATCCCACCTGCTGGAGCATCGACCGGTACGAGACGCCGGCCGTCACCCGCTCGTTGATCGGGAACGTCCGGCCGAGCATCATCACGCCGTAGGCGATCACGGGCAGGAAGATCAGGGCCACCTTCCATTGCCAGGCCACGTTGCCCATCGCCAGCGCCAGGATGCCGCCCAGGACCAGGCCGCCCGGCCAGCCCCCGTGGAGCCGGTTGAGCCACTTGGTCTTCTCGCGGGTGAACAGCGTGGCGACCACCGGGTTGGTCACGGCCTCGACCGTCCCGTTGCCCAGGGCCACGATGAAGGTGGCGATGTAGAGCGTCCAGTATCCCTTGACCGGGTCGTCCCCGGCGATCTGCGGGGTCAGGATCGTGAGGATGGCCGAGCCCACGTGACAGAGGAAGGCGAAGCCCATCGCCACGCCGTAGCCGACCCTGTCGATGATCAGGCTGAACAGGACGATGCTGATCGCGAACGGCCAGAGCCCCACGCCGAAGATCTGGCCCTGCTGCGTCTTGGTCAGGTTGAACTCGGCGCCCCAGTCCTTGATGATCTGGGTCCGCACGACGAAGCCGAACGCCGTCGCGACGATGGCCATGAAGCAGGCCCAGAACAGCAGCGTGTCATTGAGGGTCGTCGGCTTGGCGGCCGGGGCCCCCGCGTCATTGCGATCGATCGGGTCCATGGGAGCCGGTCCCCTCTTCGGACGGGTGGTGGTCGCGACTTGGTCGGTTCGGTTGATGGCTCGCGGAGACCCGACGAGCCCGAGGCGACGCGGCCCCGCTCGTCGGGGCCGGTCCGCTCTCGGATTCGTCGGTCTATCGGCGGGGCCGATCCTTGATACCCGACCGGCCGGGCCAATTCCAGGGGTGAGCGGCCCGGGATTCCCATCCGGGCGATCTGGGGGGTCTGAATCCTCGATTTCAGATCTCGGATCTGAGATCCAGGATTTCAGATCCCGAATTCCAGATCTCGAGTTCCAGATCTCGGATTCCAGATCTCGGATTTCAGATCCCGAATTCCAGATCTCGGATTCCAGATCTCGGATTTCAGATCCCGAGTTCCAGATCTCGGATTCCAGATCTCGGATTTCAGATCCCGAATTCCAGATCTCGGATTCCAGATCTCGGATTTCAGATCCCGAATTCCAGATCTCGGATTTGAGATCTCGGATTTGAGATCTCGGATTCCAGATCTCGGATTTCAGATCCCGAATTCCAGATCTCGGATTTGAGATCACGGATTTGAAATCTCGCATTTAAGATCTCGCATTTGATATCTCGCATCTGAGATCTCGGATTTGAGATCTCGAATCTCAAATCTCAGATCCCCGATCCGAGATTCCGAATGTCAGAGCCCCAGCTCTCGCGCGATGATGTTCCTCTGGATGTCGTTGGTCCCGGAATAGATCAGGCTGCCCACGCCGTCGCGGAGGTCGCGCTCGATCCCTGTCTCGGCGACGAACCCGGAGGCCCCGAAGACCTGCACGGCGTCCAGCCCGTTCTTGACGAAGCAGTCCGAGACGTGCAGCTTCGCCAGCGCGGCTTCCATCGTCGCGTCCTTGCCCTGCGCCTTGAGCCAGCCGATCCGGTAGACCAGCGGCCGGCACGTCTCCAGCCTCAGCTTCATCTCGACGATCCGGTGGGCGACCGCCTGGAACTTGCCGATCGGCCGGCCGAACTGCTTCCGCTTGCGGGCGTGCTCGACGCATCGCTCCAGTTGCCGGGTCATCGTCCCCAGGGCGCCCGCGAGGATCGACCCCCGCTCCCACTCCATCGAGGCGTTGAAGACCTCGGCTCCTCGCCCTTCGCGGCCGAGCAGGGCGTCGTGCGGGAGCCGGCAATCCTCGAAGGCCAGCTCGCCCATCGGCACCGTCCGGACCCCCATCTTGGGGATCTCGCGGACCACGCGGAATCCGGCCGTCTCCTTCGGGACGATGAACGCCGAGATCCCCATCACCCCCCGCTCGGGCGCCGTCGAGGCGTAGCAGACGAAGAGGTCGGCGACCGGCCCGCTCGTCACCCAGGTCTTCCGGCCGTTGAGGACCCAACCGTCGGCCGACTTCTCGGCGGTGGACCGCATCGAGAAGATGTCCGAGCCCGCCTCGGGCTCGCTCGCCCCGTTGGCGCCCACGATCGACCCGTCGCAGAGCCCCGGTAGGAACCGGCGGCGCTGGTCCTCGGTCCCGTGGAGCAGGATCGGGATCGAGACCGTCCAGAGCGAGGCGTTCATGGCGAAGATCAGCCCGTTGTCCGGGCAGGCGTAGCCCAGGCCCTCCATCGCCGCGATCGTGACCGGCAGATCCTTCCCCCGGCCGCCGTAAGCCTCGGGGACGGGCAGGCCCTGGATGCCGAACCGGGCGCAGCGCTCCCACCCCTCGCGCCAGAACTCCCGACGCTCGTCGCGGCCGGGGAGGTCGAGGTCGTCGAGCAGTTGCTCGCGGGCGAACCGGGTCGCGGCGTCTTTCCAGGCCCGCTGCTCCTCGGACAGGGCGAAATCCATCGGCCTTCCCTCCATGTCACCGCGTCGGACCCGCGAACCGGGACTTTACCCGCTCGGACGCCGAGGGTCCATCCGGTCATCGAGCCGGCCGCGACCAAGGATTCTGGGACCGGGCCGAAATGCCCGAAAGGAGACCATTTCTCGTAGGGTAGGACTTGCCCCAATACCGTTGAATGAGCCGCAAAGTTTGAATTGCCTATGACTTCTGGCCCCCTCTCCCACAAGGGGAGAGGGGGCCAGAGATCGTTGGTGCTTCGAGGCTTACGGTTCATTCAACGGTATTGGGACTTGCCCTGCCGTCAACCCGCTCGGGCGGCCGGGCAAGCCCTACCCCAAGAGAATGTCGGGATCACCCGGGTTCCCCGCCGGACCGACCATTGTTATCGTGAAGTCAGTTTAAGACTTCGGTCAACCAGTGTTTCGGCCCCTGAGTTGCTTCATGGATGGGGAGTCGTCCGCCTTGGAAGTCCGGCGGTGGGTGATCCGGCCCTTGCTGTATGCCTGGGCCGCTCCGACGACCCTGGTCGGCCTGACGGCGGGGGCTTTGACCCTGGCGACGGGCGGGAAGGCCCAGGTCCGCCGGGGTGCGCTGGAGTTCCACGGCGGCTTCTCCCGCTGGTTCCTGGATCGGCGGATGGTGGGCGCCTCGGCCATGACCCTGGGACACGCGATCATCGGCCGAGATCGGCGTTGCCTGGAATCTTGCCGGGACCACGAGCAGGCCCACGTCCGGCAGGTCGAACGCTGGGGCGGCGCCTTCATCCCAGTCTACCTGATGGCGAGCGCCTGGGCCTGGGCCCGGGGCAAGCATTACTACCTGGACAACCGGTTCGAGGTCGACGCCCGGCGGGCCTGCGGCGACGACCTCCGGACATGACGAGGCAACCCCCATGATCGAGGCCGTGATCTTTGACGTCGACGGGACCCTGATCGACACCGTCGATTACCACGCGAAAGCCTGGCTCTGGGCCTTCGCCCGCCACGGCCACGACATCCCCTTCGAGGACATCCGCGCCCAGATCGGCAAGGGGGGCGACCAGCTCCTGCCCGTCTTCCTCGCCGAGGAGGAGATCAAGAGCATCGGCAAGGCGATCTCGGAAGAGCGCGACATGTTCTTCAAGGACGAGTACCTGCCGCACGTCCACGCTTTTCCGATGGTCCGCGAGCTGTTCGAGCGGATCAAGGCCGACGGCAAGAAGATCGTCCTGGCCTCCTCGGCCAAGGACGACGAGCTGGAGAAATACGAGCAGATCGCCCAGATCGACGACCTGATCCAGGAGTCGACGTCCTCCGACGACGCCGAGAAGTCCAAGCCCCACCCCGACATCTTCCACGCCGCCCTGGGGAGGCTCGGCGACGTCGACCCGTCGAAGGTCATCGTCATCGGCGACACCCCCTGGGACGCCCTGGCGGCCTCGAAGGCCGGGATGAAGACGATCGGGCTCCTCTGCGGGGGCTTCGCCGAGGTCGACCTGCGCGACGCCGACTGCGTCGCCATCTTCGCCAGCCCGGCGGATCTCCTGGCCCGGTACGACGAGTCGCCGCTGGCGGGCCAACGCTGACCCCTCGTCGACGGCCGATAGCCGACCCCATCGTCGGCCATCGCTCATCGACGATCGTCCGTCCCGCTCAGCCGCCGAAGAGCGAGCCGAGCAGGCCGGGCGGGCGGCCTCCGGGGACGATCAGGCGGTCTCCGGGGAAGAGCTGGTAGTTGGTCATGGTGCCTCCATTGTCCTTGATGTCCTCCCAGTTGATCTTGAGGACCTGGCAGGGGCCGTGGGGCGGGTGCGGTCGGACGAGGTACGCCCTCTCCGGGTTGCTGTTCGAGCGGAGCCCGGCGGCGAGCATCGCGTCGAGCACGGTCTCGTTGCCGATGATCGGGAATCGGCCCTGCGTCGTGACCGCGCCGATGACGTAGTAGAACTTGCTCTGGCTGCCGTTGACCAGCCGGACCGAGACCTCGATCGGGTCGCGGATCTTCTTCTGATTGGCGATCGGGATCAGGTGCTCGGCGATCTTCTGCTCGGCCTGCGCCAGCGTGAGCCCGGCCAGATAGACGTCGCCGAGGAAGGCGAGATCCACGACCCCGTCGGCCTGGACGGTCGCGGTCGTCAGGGGGAGTTCGAGCGACGACGGCCGGGCCGAGATCTCCAGCTCGTCCGGCGGCTCGATGACGTAGGGCGGCATCGAGACCATCTCCAGCTCTTTCGGCTGGTGGGGGTCGACCACCCCGGGCTGGGGCTTGTGTTTGCCCATCATCCCGCAGCCCGTCAGCGCCGAGGCCAGGGCCAGCAGGGCCCAGATCCCGAGGTGACGTCGGACGCGGGCCGGAAGCATCCATGCGATCATCGGCCGATATCCTCTATGAGGGTCGAGGTGGGCCTCGTCCCGTTCCGGAGTCCGGTCCCGATCGGTCGGAACGACAGAGGGACCTGTTCGGTCCTTGATGGTTGGATCGGTCGGGAGGGTCGCGACGCTTGACAGTAAAGCCGGGATTGACCCGAAAAGCGAGCCCGAGTAACGTCCCGATCGTCCGATATCGCCGCTGGAGACAGGGAGGTCCGCATGGAAGAGATCCGCCAGGCCGTCCACGCCTACATCCTCGACAACTTCCTGCCCGGCGAGGACCCCGCCGAGCTGACCGACCAGACCCCGCTGATCACCGGCGGCATCCTGGACTCGATCCGGACCCTCAAGCTGGTCGTCTTCCTCGAAGACAAGTTCGGCGTGACCGTGGAGGCCCACGAGGCGGGCGTCGACAACCTCGACTCCGTCGGCCAGATCTCCCGGCTGATCGCCAAGAAGAAGCACGCGGCCTGAGCGCCGATCAGGGCGACCCGTCGCCGTCTTTCGGCCGGGATGCCGACTGGAGCAGCGCCGCCATTCCCTCGAACAGGGCCCCCAGGGCGGACGCGGCCTCGGGCGGGGCTTCGAGGATCACCCGGCCGTCCGCCTCCCGGCTGATCTTGAGCCGGGAGAAGAGCCGGCGGACGTCGTCCCCCGGCGTCAGGTCGACCGGGACCGGTTCGGCTTCCAGCGGCTCATGGGGCGTCGGGACGACTTCGGGCGTCTCGACCTCCGAGAGCGCGGCCATCCGGTCGCGCGACTCGTCGGCCGCCTCGATGACCTCCTCGAAAGGGTCGGCGACCTCGTCGTCGAGCGCGGCGTCGGGAGTCTCGATCTCGTCGACGTCACCGGTCTGGCCGCCGCCAGGGACCTTCTCGGGCTCGTAGATCTTCTCGACCCGGGCCAGGAACGAGGCGGACTCGTTGAACTGGACCGAGTCGGTCTCGCCGTCGAAAAGTCCCTTGAAGAACGCCTGTTTCGAGCCCACGAGGCCGGCGATCCTCGACTCGATCCCCTCCTCGCAGACGAGGTTGAAGACGTCGATCGGCTGCTTCTGGCCCATCCGGTAGACCCGGCCGATCCGCTGCTCCAGGACCGCCGGGTTCCACGGCAGTTCCAGGTTGATCACGCAGTTCGAGGCGTGCTGGAGGTTCAGGCCGACCCCTCCGGCATCGCTGGCGAAGAGGATTCGGTGATTCGGGTCGTCGTGGAACTCGACGATGTTCTGGGTCCGCCGCTTCTGGTCCTCGGCTCCCGTGAAGAACCCCGCGCGGAGGCCGGCCTCGGCCAGGAGGTCCCCCACCGCCCAGTGCGCCAGGGTCAGCATCCGCCGCCACTGGCTGAAGACGACCACCTTCCGCCCCTGATCCAGGACGATCTGGCGGATCAACTGGCGAAGCTCAAGGAGCTTGGGCGAGAACAGCCCCTTCAGCACGCCCTCGTCCGGCCGACGCTTGCGGATCGACGGCCAGACCTCCTCGAAGTCGAGCTGCGCCAGGCCGTTGGAGATGATCCGCTGGGTCGTCAGCAGGCTCATCAGGCGGAGGAACTCGGCCTGGGTGAGCGGGCGCTTCTTGGCCCGCTGGACCAGGGCGACGATCGGCTGGGTGAGCGCATCATGCTGCTCCGCCTGGGGCTCGGTCAATTCGATCGGGACGCGGGTGTCGGTCCTCGGCGGCAACTGGGCGAGGACGTCCTGGCGGACCCGCCGGAGCATGCAGCCTTTCAGCCGGTCGCGGAGGGTGTCGAGGTTCCTGACCCCGACGACCTCCTTCCGGCCGTCGGCGACGATCGCGTGCATCGGGCCCAGCCGCCATTTGGGCTCCAGGGCCATGTCGTCGACCCACTCGACGACCGAGGCCAGCTCCTCGATCCGGTTCTCCATCGGCGTCCCGGTCAGGACCAGCCGGTAGTCCGGGGTGAGGCCCTTGACCGAGAGCGCCGTCTTCGTCGCCCAGTTCTTGATCCGCTGGGCCTCGTCGAGCACCACCAGCTCGGGGTCCCAGGTCCGGATCAGCTCCAGGTCCCGGATCAACTGTTCGTAATTGATGATGAAAAGGCCGGACTTGCTCGATTCGTAGAGCGCCTGACGCTCGGACGGGGACCCTTCGACGACCAGGATCGGCAGGTCCGAGAAGTTGGCCCACTCGCGGGCCCACTGCGGCTTGAGGCTGGCCGGGGCGATGATGAGCCCCCGCCTGATCCGCCTGGACCGCCAGAGGATGTCGGCCGAGGAGATCGCCTGGGCCGTCTTGCCCAGCCCCATGTCGTCGGCCAGGAGCAGCCGCCCTTCGGACAGGAACCGCTCAACTCCTTCCCTCTGATAGGGATAGAGCGTCCGCTTGAGGCCCCGGATCGCCTCGCGGGCCTCCGGCGGCGGGAGCGTCCGCCTGAGCTTCTTCTTGAGCCGGTCGCGCTCCCCTTCCAGGAGCGCGACGAGCGCCGGGTCCTGCCGAGGCCGGTCGCCGGCCGGGAGGAGCCTGAGCAGGTCCTCGACGAGGTCGAGCCTCTTCGGGGGGTCGGCGGGGAACGAGTCGACGACCTCCCACGCCCCGCCGTCCCCGGGCCGGAACCACCCCGCCGCCCGGGTTTCGCGGGCTCCCCGGGGGCTTCGGGAATCGTCCCGATGCCACTCGACCCGGGCGAGCCAGTCGCCGGGCCCGGTCAGCGGCCGGATCGGGCCCCAGCGGAGGCCCGAGCGTCCCTGATTGGCGGTCTCTTGCTCCTTCAACGCCCGTTTCAGGAGCTTCGGCCCGTCGTGGACGTGCTCCAGGACGATCAGAGCATGCTTGCAGACCCCGAGCGAGTTCTTGAGGAAGTCCGGGCAGTCGCAGCTCGCCTCGATCGGGTCGACGCCCCGGATCGCCGTCCGGTAGGGCCTGGTCCCCGACTGTTTCCGCCTCGTCCCGTAGAGCCCGAGCACGCCCCCGCCCTCGGGCCGGGCGGCGATCGCCAGCCCTTCCTTCCTGACCGAGTCGAGCCGGCGGAGGACCGCGTCCATCGCCTCAACCCGTGTCGGCCATTCATGTTCCGGCACGATCCGCGTGACGTGCCCGGCCAGGATCTCGGGCGGGATCTTCGGGCTCTTGCGGCCGATCCGGGCCAGCAGGGTCCGATAAGCCTCGGTTGATTCGTCGGTCGGGGAGGTCTCGGTGGTCACGTCGGCCGCCGCTTCGGGGTGGGGAGATGCGTCGCCGGGATCGACCGGGGCGACGCGACGTTCGCCGCCCCCGTGCGGAGCGCCCCTCCGATCCCGAGATTGAACGGCAGCTCCACGACGACCGCGCCGGCAGCTCGGGCGACCTCGGCCGTGCGATCCACAGACCCGTCGGACACGACCAGCACGTCGAGCTCGGGATGGTGGGTTCGAAGCTCCGCTAACGTCTCTGGGAGCGCCGCCTCCTCGTTGAAGGCACGAGCTATCGCGCCATCCTCGATGAAGTGCGACAGAACCTGGCGAATGAATACCTGAAAACCGGCAAGCT
>JAJYDH010000232.1 GCA_021777685.1 Planctomycetota bacterium
CGGTGGCCGACGCAGTGCCGATCACGAACGAGTAATACACGAAGTCCCAGTAATCGGGAGGCTCGTCGCCGGGGAATTCGAGCCCTCGCCCCGGCTGACCCTCCGGCACGGCGTAATACTCGTGCGCGTAATGCACGGCGAAGATGGTGTGCAGGAACGACCAGGACAGGACGACCGTCATCCCGGCCAGGGCGACATGGGGCCATCCGTGCTGGTCCTTCAAGGTCTTGGCCAGGGCCAACTGGGCCATGACGCCCGCCAGGCTGACGAGCGCGGTGATGGTGGTGAGCCCCAGGATCACCATCTGGCCCTCATCCTGGAGGCCGGCGCGGACGCGAATCCGGTCGATGTCGGACCGGGCCATCATCGCCAGTGCCAGGACAAGATAGAGGCCCGTCGAGCAATCCCAGGCCGTCAACAGGCGGGTCGATGCCCGTCCCGGCAGGACCAGGCACAATAGGCCCCCCAGGAGGATGGCGGAGACCAGGCGAGGCTGCGCCTTGATCGAGGTCGCGATATTAGCCTTCATTCTGGCCCAACTTTCCTCATCCTGGGACCTTGGAATGCGATGAGTCCGAACACGGACTCCGAGCTGATGCTTGCTTGTACCAATTTGTCGCCTGGGGATCGGTGACTAACAAGCCCAGGGACGGATTCAGGACGATACCTTTGCGGAAAGGCGAAGTAACTGACGCGACCCCCGTTGGCACACGACTTGTAGCAATTTCCACATACAAGAAGGTGGCAGGGCCGGGCAACGGGCTCGGGATGCGCGGATCACGGCGGCCGACCGAAGGATGGGAGACGACGATGGCCAAGACCACGGGGGACGTGCTTTTCGAACGGCTCGCGGACTGGGGCGTAGACACTGTCTTCGGCCTGCCGGGCGACGGGATCAACGGGTTCATGGAGGGCTTGCGGAAGATCCGCGAGCGGATCCGGTTCATCCAGGTCCGCCACGAGGAGGCCGCCGCCTTCATGGCCTGCGCCTACGCCAAGTATACCGGCCGGCTCGGCGTCTGCATCGCCACCAGCGGCCCGGGGGCCATCCACCTGCTGAACGGCCTCTACGACGCCAAGATGGACGGGGCCCCGGTCCTGGCCATCACCGGGCAGACGTACCACGACCTCATGGGGATGCACTACCAGCAGGAGGTTAACCTGCTGGGGCTCTTCCAGGATGTCACCGTCTTCAACCAGGAGGCGAACGGCCCCGCGCACGCTCACGCCCTGGTCGACGCCGCCTGCCGCGCGGCGCTCGGCGCCAAGGGCGTGGCCCACATCAACTGCTACAACGACTGGCAGGACAAGACCGAGGTCGACCGGTCGCCGATGGACGTGAAAGGGCACACCTCGGTCGCCTGGACCCCTCCGATCGTCGTTCCGCAGGCCGAGTCGCTCGCCCGCGCCGCCGACTTGCTCAATTCCGGGAAGAAGACCGTCATCCTCTGCGGCCACGGCGCCCGAGGGGCCGGCGAGGAGTTGGAGCAGATCGCCGACCTCTTCGGCGCCCCGATCGTCAAGTCGCTCCTGGGCAAGGACGTCGTGCCCGACGACAGCCCGTATTGCACGGGCGGGATCGGCCTCCTGGGCACCCTGCCGTCCGAGAAGGCGATGGAGGAGTGCGACTCGCTCTTCCTGGTCGGCACGAGCTTCCCCTACATGGACTACCTGCCCAAGCCCGGCCAGGCGAAGGCCGTGCAGATCGACCGAGATCCGGCCCGGCTGGGCCTGCGCTACCCGATCGACATCGGCCTGACCGGGGACGCGCCCGCCACGCTCCGGGCCCTCTTGCCCCTGCTCAAGCGCCGACCCGACCGCTCGTTCCTCGAGACGGCGCAGGGGCGGATGAAGGAGTGGTGGGACCTGATGAAGACCCGCGAGACTCGGACCGAGTCGCCGATGAAGCCGCAGGTGATCGCCGCGGCGGTCAACGAGCACCTCAAGGAGGGGGCGATCGTCTCGACCGACTCGGGCACGATCACCACCTGGGCAGCCCGGCACCTGCACATGAAGCGGGGGATGCGGTTCTCCTGCTCGGGCAACCTGGCGACGATGGCTCCCGGCCTGCCCTATGCCATCGCGGCGCAGGCGGCTTATCCCGAGAAGCAGGTCGTCGCGTTCGTCGGCGACGGCGGGTTCACGATGCTGATGGGCGACTTCGTCACGGCGGTCAAGCACGACCTGCCGATCAAGGTCATCATCATCAAGAACAACGTGCTCGGGCAGATCAAGTGGGAGCAGATGATCTTCCTGGGCAACCCCGAGTACGGCGTGGAGCTGCACCCGATCGACTTCGTCAAGCACGCCGAGGCGTGCGGCGGCGTCGGCTTCCGCTGCGAGAAGCCCGAGGAGGTCGGCCCGGCCGTCGCCGCCGCCTTCGCGACCAACAAGCCGGCCATCGTCGAGGCGATCGTCGACCCCTTCGAGCCCCCCATGCCCGCGCAGGCGACCGCCAAGCAGGCCCTCCACTTCGCCGAGAGCCTGGCCCGGGGCGAGCCCAACCGCGTCAAGATCGCCACCACCATCTATCGCGACAAGGTGACGGAGTTCTTCAGCTAGCGGACAGCCGAGGAGTCAGGGTGCGTCGAGTCCTCCAGGACGCACCTTCCGCGCGGCCAGGGTGCAAACTGGAGGATTCGACACCCTACCTCTCCGGCCGGGGGACCTCATGAAAATCGGATCGGAAGGCGTGCCGATCGAAGGGCTGGATGTCCTCGCCTGCAAGGTTCCGACCGACGCCCCCGAGTCGGACGGGACCTTCGCCTGGGACGCGACCATCCTGGTCGTCGTCGAGGCCCGGGGCGGGGGTCAAGTCGGGCTCGGGTACGGTTACGCCGACGCCTCGACGGCGACATTCATCCGCGAGATCCTCGCGCCCGTCGTCCGGGGACGGGACGCGATGGGCGTGCCGGGCGGCTACGAGGCGATGGGACGAGCGGTCCGCAACCTGGGCCGGGCGGGCGTGGCATGGATGGGGATCTCCGCCGTCGACGCGGCGTTGTGGGACCTCAAGGCGAAGCTCCTCGATCTGCCTCTGCTGACGCTTCTCGGCGCGATCCGCGACGAGGCTCCGGTCTACGGGAGCGGCGGCTTCACGTCGTATTCGATCGGCCGGCTCAAGGACCAGCTCGGCGGCTGGGTCGCCTCGGGCATCCCCCGCGTGAAGATGAAGATCGGCACGGACCCGTCCGACGACCCGGGCCGGGTCCGGGCCGCCCGCGAGGCGATCGGTCCGGATGCCGGGCTGTTCGTCGACGCGAACGGGGCCTACTCCCGCAAGCAGGCACTCCTCATGGCCGGGCGTTTCGCCGAGCTTGGCGTGAGCTGGTTCGAGGAGCCCGTCTCCTCGGATGACCTGGAAGGGCTCCGGCTGATCCGCGACCGAGGGCCCGTCGGGATGGAGATCGCGGCGGGAGAATACGGCTACGCCCCGCCTTATTTCCGGCGGATGCTCGACGCCGGCGCCGTGGACGTCCTCCAGGCCGACGCGACCCGCTGCGGCGGCATCACCGGCTTCCTTCGCGTGGCCTCGCTCTGCGAGTCGGCCGGCGTGGACCTCTCGGCCCACTGCGCCCCGAGCCTGCACGTCCACCTCGGCTGCGCCTCGACCCGGTTCCGCCACCTCGAATATTTCCACGATCACGACCGGATCGAGCACATGCTGTTCGACGGCGCCCCGGTCCCCGTCGGCGGTGCCCTGCGGCCCGACCTCACCCGACCGGGGCTGGGCCTGGAGTTCAAGCGCCAAGACGCCGCCCGCTTCGCTCTCTGAGCCCCGGGCATCAATGTCCCACTCCTGAACCGAGGAGCCAGCTCGATGACCATCGCGTCCCGGGAGAAATTCCAGACCCACGCCCGAGCGACCGGCGTGCCGAAGGGGATCGAGTTCATCGACGCCTCGAAGATCGAGGCCGAATTGAAACGCTCGATCAAGGGCGAGGTCCGTTTCGACCGGGGGAGCCGCGCCCTCTACGCGACCGATGGCTCGAATTACCGCCAGGTCCCCATCGGCGTCGTGATCCCCGAGGACGTCGACGACGTGATCGCGACCGTCGCGGCCTGCCGGAAGCACGGGGCTCCGATCCTCTCGCGGGGTGGCGGCACCAGCCTGACCGGCGGCTGCTGCAACGTCGCGGTGGTGATGGACTTCTCCAAGAAGATGCACCACGTTTTGGGCGTCGACCCGGATCGCCGGATCGCCCGGGTCCAGCCCGGCACGCCGCTGGATCACCTCCGCTTCGAGGCCGAGAAACACAAGCTGACCTTCGCCCCCGACCCCTCGACGCACCAGTATTGCACCCTGGGGGGCATGATCGGCAACAATTCGTGCGGGGTCCACTCGCTGATCGGCCTGGGCTCGGGCCGCACGTCCGACCAGATCGACGAACTGGACATCCTGCTCTACGACGGCACGCGAATGACCGTCGGCGCGACGTCCGAGGCCGACCTGGAGCGGATCATCGGCGAAGGCGGGCGTAAGGGGGACATCTACGCCAGGCTTCGCGACTTCCGCGACAGGTACGCCGATGAGATCCGCCGCCGTTATCCGGACCTCAAGAAGCTCCCCCGGCGAGTCTCGGGCTACAACCTGGACGACCTGCTTCCCGAGCGAGGCTTCCACGTCGCCCGGGCCCTGGGAGGCTCGGAAGGGACGTGCGTGACCATCCTGGAGGCGCGCCTTCATCTCGTGCCGAGCCCGCGAGCCATGACGCTCCTGGTCCTCGGCTACAAGGACGTCTACGAGGCGGGCGACCACGTCCCGGAGATCCTGGAAGCGGGGCCGATGGGCCTGGAAGGGCTCGACGACATCCTCGTCCGGGACATGAAGAAGAAGGGCATCCACCCCAAGGACATCACCCTTTTGCCCGAAGGCGGCGGCTGGCTCCTGGTCGAGCTGGGCGGCGAGAACAAGGACGAATCCGACGCCAGGGCCAGGGAGCTGATGGACCGGCTCAAGAAGCTCCCCAACGCGCCGAGCATGAAGATGTTCGACGACGAGGCCGAGGAGGAGCACCTGTGGAAGGTCCGCGAGTCGGGCCTGGGCGCGACCGCCCGGATTCCCGGCGAGCCCGACGCGTGGGAGGGCTGGGAAGACTCGGCCGTGCCCCCCGATCAGGTCGGCCCCTATCTCCGGAACCTCCGGGCACTGTTCCAGAAGTACGGATATAACTGCTCGCTTTATGGCCACTTCGGCCAGGGCTGCATCCATACCCGGATCGACTTCGACCTCAAGACGGCCGGCGGCGTGGAGCACTTCCGCAAGTTCCTGGACGAGGCCGGCGACCTCGTGTTGAGCCACGGCGGCTCGATCTCCGGCGAGCACGGCGACGGCCAGTCGAAGGCGGCGCTCCTGCCCAAGATGTTCGGCGACGAGATCGTCCGGGCGATGGCCGAGTTCAAGGCGATCTGGGACCCCGAGGGGAAGCTCAACCCCCGCAAGGTCGTCGACCCGTACCTGCCCGGCGAGAACCTCCGGCTCGGCCCGCATTACCACCCGCCGCAGGTCGAGACGCACTTCAAGTTCCCCGACGACCACGGCAGCTTCGCCTACGCGACCGAGCGTTGCGTGGGCGTCGGCCAGTGCCGGAAGGACGACACCGGCGCCATGTGCCCGAGCTACATGGTGACCCGCGAGGACAGCGACGCGACCCGGGGCCGCGCGCATCTCCTCTTCGAGATGTTCGAAGGCAACCCGATGAACGACGGCTGGCGGAGCGATGCCGTCCGCGAGGCCCTCGACCTCTGCCTCGCCTGCAAGGCGTGCAAGTCCGAATGTCCGATGAACGTCGACATGGCGACCTACAAGGCCGAGTTCCTCTCACACTACTACGAGGGGCGGCTCCGGCCCCGGCACGCCTACGCGATGGGCTGGATCTACTGGTGGGCGAGGCTGGCGTCGATCGCGCCCGACGTCGTCAACCTCATCACGCATCTGCCGGTCGTCGGCAAGGCGTTCCAGGCACTCGGCGGGATCTCGACGAGGCGGCACATGCCGTACTTCGCCCCCGAGACCTTCAAGCAGTGGTGGGCCCGCCGCGAGCCCCGGAACCTCGACCGGCCCCGCGTCCTCCTCTGGCCCGACACGTTCAACAACCACTTCCACCCCCAGACGGCGATCGCGGCGGTCGAGGTCCTGGAGACGGCCGGGTTCCAGGTGGTCGTCCCCGGGCCGTCGCTCTGCTGCGGCCGGCCGCTCTACGACTTCGGGATGCTGGAGACGGCCAAGGCGCTCTGGCAGGACATCCTCGGGGCGCTCCGCCCCGAGATCGAGGCCGGCACGCCGCTGGTCGGGCTGGAGCCGAGCTGCGTGGCCGCGTTCCGCGACGAGCTGGTCAACCTCTATCCGATGGACGAGGACGCCAAGCGGCTGTCGAAGAACACGTTCATCCTCAGCGAGTTCCTGATCCAGAAGGCGCCCGACTTCGAGATTCCCCGGCTCCGCCGCAAGGCGATCGTCCAGAAGCATTGCCACCACGACCACGTCATGACCTACGCGGACGAGCAGCTCTTGCTCCAGAAGATGGGGCTCGACTTCGAGGTCCTCGACTCAGGCTGCTGCGGGATGGCCGGTTCGTTCGGGTTCGAGGCGGAGAATTACGACGTCTCGGTCGCCGTGGGCGAGCGCGTGCTCCTGCCGAGGGTCCGCTCGCTCGACGACGACACGCTGATCATCTCCGACGGCTTCAGTTGCCGCGAGCAGGTCGCCGACCTGACCGGCCGGGGGGCACTTCATCTGTCCCAGGTCCTCCAGATGGCCCTGCAGGACGGCCCGAAGGGGTCGCAGGTCCACGGGCCGGTCGAGTCGGCCTACCAGCCGCTCGGCAAGTGGACGCCCCGGCCCTCGAAAGCGGCGATCACGGCCACCGTCGTCGGCGTGGGACTCGTCGCCGGCCTGGGCCTGGCATGGGCCTTGACCCGAGATCGCCGGATTTCCTGATCGTTGGTTAGTGGTCAGTGGTCAGTGGTCAGTGGTCAGTTTACTTCTGCCAGTCAAAGGGGGAGCCTCTACTCCCTGTCTTCACTGACCACTGACCACTGACCCGAGCCGAGGAGGGGATACGATGGCCGAGGCCGATCCGAAGGGCGAGACGAAATGGCACAAGGTCGGCGGCGTGCAGGTCTACGCCCGTCGCGACGAGCAGGGGCGGCCGACCAGGGTCGACGCGATCGACGAGGACGAGGCGGAGATTCGCCGAATCGCCGACACGCTCCAGAAGGGCGGTTATGGCGTGCTTCGTGAGCGGGTGCCCCGCAAGGGGCGGGTGTATCACCGGCTCAACGCCCTCTGGGTCGGCCATTCCAACCCGCCGGAAGACCCGTTCTCGGACTCCTGAGGGGAGACTTCGCGATGAAATCGAGGTTGATCCACGAGAAGGAGGGCGAACGGACCTTCGCCCTCGTCTTCCAGACCGACGATGAAGTCATGGAAGGGCTGGCGGCCTTCCTCAAGGAACAAAGGATCGGCTGTGCCCGATTCACGGCCATCGGCGCCTTCCTCGGCGCGACCCTGGGGTATTTCGATTGGGAGAAGAAGGATTATCGGAAAATCCCGACCGTCGAACAGGTCGAGGTGCTCTCGCTGATCGGCGACGTGGCACTCAAGGACGCCGAGCCGACCATCCACGCCCACGTCGTCCTGGGTCGATGGAACGGCTCGACGCTCGGAGGCCATCTCCTCGAAGCCCGCGTCCGTCCGACGCTGGAATTGATCCTCGTCGAGTCGCCGGAACACCTGCGCAAGAAGCACGACCCTGAGTCGGGACTGGCGCTGATCGACCTTTGAGCCGGCGACCGACCCTCTCGGGTCGCCAATCACGAATTTCAGATTATCAAATTTGAGACTTGAAACGGAGATTCTCGGGAATCGATCCGGGCCGGCCCGATTCGAAATCGGGCCGGCCCGTCAACGTCGCTCGGCACCCCCTCCTGGGACCGGGAATCATTCCCGTCCGGCGACGTCACTGTGGGGTTTGATCGCTTTCATGACCTCCTGGACGGCGGTCTCGAGTTGCCGGTCGCGACCGGCGAGGTTGTCCTCCGGGCTGTTCTCGACGGCGACGTCGGGCTTGACGCCGGTGTTCTCCATGTTGGTCCGGCCCTCGTCGGACAGGTAGACTCCGACCCCGGGCGTGCGGATCGTCGAGCCGTCGATGAGCGAATAGCTGCCGGTGCCGATCACCGCTCCCATCGTCGGCGTGCCGACCACCTTGCCGAGCCCCAGGGCCCGGAAGCCGGCGGGGAACATCTCGGCGTTCGACGCGCTCCGCCAGTTCTGCAATACAACTTTCGGGCCGAAATAGCCGTTGAACGGGCGAGGAGTCGGCTCGGTCCCCCGAGGGTGCCAGATCTCATAGGGGCGCTGGACCAGGATGGCCAGGAGGTCCTGTTCGATGTTGCCGCCGCCGTTCCATCGCTCGTCGATGACCAGCGCCTCCTTGTGCCGGTACTCGGCCAGCTCCTTGCGGAACCGGGCGAGGCTCGGCGGGTCCATCGCCTTGATGTGCAGATAGCCGACCCGGCCGTGAGAGAGTTCGTCGACCTTCGCCCGCCGCTCCTTGACCCATCGCTCGTAGCGGAGATTGGCGAAGGCGGTCATCGTGATCGGCTCGTACTTGAGCTTCCACGCCCCGGCCTCCTCGGGCCTGGAGTTCAGCGTCAGCTCGACCTTGCGGTTGAGCCGGCGGCCGAGGAACGGGGTCACGTCGTCGCCGGCCTTGACCGGCTTGCCGTCGATGGCGATCAGGAAATTCCCCTTCTCGACCTTGAACCAGTCCTTGTCGAGCGGGCCGTCCTCGTAGACGTGGGCGACCCGGTAGCAGCCCGAGACGTCGTCGGGGTCGAGGTCAAGGCCGAGGTGACGTGTCGGGACGCCGGTCGACTCGTCGCGGGGGCCGGCGGCGGCCGAGGCGCCGGTGTGCGAGGCGTTCAGCTCGCCGATCATCTCGTTGATGATGTTCATCAGCTCGTGCTTGTCGCCGACGTAGGCCACCAGCGGCTTGTACCTGGCCCGCATGGCGTCCCAGTCCTTGCCGTGCATCCTGGCGTCGTAGAAGCGGTACTTCATCGTCCGCCAGGCGTCGTCGAACATCTCGGCCCACTCGCCGGGCTTGTCGATCTCCAGGGTGACGTTGAAGGTGATCTTCCGCTTCGACCCGCCCCCGGCGCTCGGGGACGACGCCGGGGACGACGCCGAGGCCATCCCGCCTCGACCGCCTCCACCTCCGCCCCGAAGCCCGCCGCCTCCGCCGCCGCCACCCGGCCCGCCGCCCGAGCCGAGGGAGACGGTCGTGCTGTACACGCCATCCCCCTCCTGGAAGTAGAGGGTCCGGCCGTCGCGGGTCAGCGCGAGGTTGGAGATCCCCCCGCCGCCACCGCCTCCTCGACGACCTCTCGGCGGGGCGTCGTCCTCGCCCGGGGCCGGGGCCGGCGTGCTGGAGGCGAGCTGGTTGAGCCGCTTGCCGTCGTCCTGGATCGTGTAGATCGAGCTGCCG
>JAJYDH010000233.1 GCA_021777685.1 Planctomycetota bacterium
AGAGCGGAGCTTGCTCCGCGGGCCGGGCCGGTCGCGCCCGGAGCAAGCTCCGGGGCCCAAAATCGGGAGCAAGCTCCCGCACTCCAGGGGGTTGCGTCCCGAAGCCGGGGACCGATCGGGGCGAGAGGGGAGGAAAGTCGTCGGGCGCGTTGGGTCCGAGTTTTCAAATCGGGTCGGCCGGCGAAAGCCACCAGGATCGAATGGGTTCGTCTTGTCCCGGAGCCTCGGGCTCGCGCTCCTGCTCCTCCTGGCGGGCCTCGCAACCCCGGCGCCGGCCCGGGCGGACCGGCCGCCGAATATCCTGCTGATCCTCGCCGACGACCTGGGGTTCGGCGACCTCGGGTGTTACGGCGGCGAGATCCAAACGCCGAACCTGGACGCCCTCGCGGCGGGCGGCCTGCGGTTCAGCCAGTTCTACAACTCGGCCCGGTGCAGCCCGTCGAGGGCCGCGCTCCTGACGGGCCTCCACCCCCACCAGGCGGGGATGCCGAACCTGGCCGGGAAGCTCAACGACCGCTGCGTGACCCTGGCCGAGGCCCTGGCGCCGGCCGGGTACGAATCCTCCATGAGCGGCAAGTGGCACCTCGGCCCGCCCGGCCCGATCGGCCGGGGGTTCCGGGAGTTCTACGGGTTCGCCGAGGGGCACTCCATCGACTGCTGGGACGAGAAGGCCATGAACCGGCTCCCGGCCGGTCGGCCGAAGCACGCCTACCCGCCCGGGAAGTTCTACGCCACCGACGCCATCACCGACCACGCCCTCGACTTCCTGTCCGAGGCGAAGGGTCGCCCCGACCGCCCCTGGTTCCTCTACCTGGCCTACAACGCCCCGCACTTCCCGCTCCAGGCGCCGGCCGAGGACGTCGCGAAGTATGAGCCGGTCTACGCCCAGGGTTGGGATCGAATTCGCGAAACCCGGCTGGCGAGGCAGAAGGCGCTCGGGATCGTCCCGGCCGATCAGCCCTTGACCCCCCGGGGCATCACCCCGGCGAACCAGTTCAACACCCGGACCGGCTGGGCCGACCGGGAGATCCCCGCCTGGGACGCGCTCCCGCCCGACCGCCGGGCCGACCTCGCCCGCCGGATGGCCGTCTACGCCGCGATGGTCGACCGGATGGACCGGAACATCGGCCGGGTCTTCGAGGAGCTGCGAGCGACCGGCCGGTGGGACAACACCCTCATCCTCTTCCTCAGCGACAACGGCGCCTGCGCCGAGTGGGACCCGTTCGGCTTCGACGGCGACTCCGGCCCCCGGAACGTCCTCCACCGGGGCGACGATCTGGCGAAGATGGGCGGGCCCGGGACCTACATGAGCTACGGCTCGGGCTGGGCCAACGCCTGCAACACCCCCTGGCGCCTCTTCAAGCACTACAACCACGAAGGCGGGATCGCCACCCCGTTCATCGCCCACTGGCCGGCCGGACTCAAGCGATCGGGCCAGGTCGACCCCCGGCCGTCGTACCTCACCGACGTGATGCCGACCTGCCTCGAAGTCGCCGGGGCCGCCTACCCGGCGAGGTATCGAGGCCATGACATCCTCCCGCCCGAAGGGGTGAGCCTGGTCCCCTCCTTCCGGGGCGAGCCGGCAAGGCCCCGGATGCTGTTCGTCGAGCACGAGGGGAACCGCGCCGTCCGCGACGGCAAATGGAAGCTCGTCGCCCTCCGGGGCAAGCCCTGGGAGCTTCACGACATCGAGGCCGATCGGGGCGAGTTGAACGACCTGGCCACCCGCAATCCGGCGGAGGTCGCCCGCCTGTCCCGGGCCTGGGACGACTGGGCCGAGCGTTGCAACGTAACCCCGCCCCGGGCCAGGACGTCGGCAGGCCAGGCCATCCCCACCCCCCAGATCGCCGGCAAGGCCCTGACGATCGCCTGCGAGGTCGAGCCCCGGTCGCCCGACGGCGTCATCCTGGCCCAGGGCGGGAACCGGAACGGCCACGCCCTGTATTTCAGCGGCGGCCGGCTTGCGTTCTGCGTCCGCGTCAATGGGAAGGTGACGACCATCGTCGCGGCCGACACCCCGTCAGGCCGCCTGGCGATCGAGGCGAGGCTCGGCCGCGACGGGTCGATGAAGCTCGGCATCGATGGCCACACGGTCGCCGAAGGGCAAGCCCCCGGCCCGATCCCCGTCCAGCCCGAGGACGGCCTGAGCATCGGCGAGGACAGCCGCTCGGCCGTCGGCGACTACGCGCCCCCGGACCCGCTCCGAGGAACGATATCCGGCGTGAGGATCGTGCCCGAATGAGCCGCCATTCTGGAATGCTGCCAGGGTGGCCGGGGTCTGCGGTACTCCGCAACCCCGACCTTCAAACCGGGTCGCCGGACCGGGCTTCCGAAGACGAGACCCCGGCCACCCGACGCTCAGATCCTTCGCCGCATCGAGCCGAAGACGCCTCTTCAAGGCGTGGCTTCCCCGGCCCGGACGGCGGCGCGGATCTTTTCAATGACACCCCGGATGTACGCCATCGCCTCTTCGTCGGGCTCGTCACCGTAGTGCTGCCACCGTCGTTGCTCGAAGAACAGGCAGGTTCGCAGCTCGTCGAGCGACTCGTGAAGCTCGGCGTTGGCGATCCGGGCGCATTCCTTGAACGATCCCCAACGGTGAAATCCGTTGAAGGTGAGCGCGAACTCGCCGACGCTCTCCCAATCGGCGTCCGGGGGAGGGATGTCAGCCGGCGTCAGATCGGAATTGGCGATCTCCCTCATGATACGCCTCCGATCCGCTTATCCTTCCGATTCAGAATACAGCGCGATCGACCGGATGATGTCGTCCAGGTCGTTGGGCACGATCACCGGGCGGTTGGCGAACCCGGCGCGGCGCACCCCTCGGCTTCCCAGGACCTTCTCGAAATTGTCCTGGTCGGTCCCGTGGTAGGCGACGGTGGCGGTCGGGTCCTTGAGTTGGTGGCCGGTCAGGATGCAGACGACCGACTCGCTCGGGGCGATCACGCCTTCTTCGCGGAGCCGCTTCGCTCCGGCGACGCTCGCGGCGCTGGCGGGCTCGCAGCCGAGGCCGCCGGCCCCGACCCGGGCCTTGGCGTCCATGATCTCCTGGTCGGAAACCTGGCGGACCACGCCGTCGCAGAAGTCCAGCGCCCGCAAGCACTTCTTGAGGTTCACCGGGCGGTTGATCTCGATCGCCGAGGCGATCGTCGACGCCTTCGAACCGGCCTCGTCCAGCTTCATGTAATAGGAATCGGCCACCTTCATGTCGGGCAGGCCGTCGAGCCAGCTCATCCCGTGCGTGCCGACGAGCTGTTCCAGCGTCTGGGCGCCGGCGGCGTTGATCACGGCCAGCCGGGGGACCCGGTCGATCAGGCCCAGGTGCTTCAGCTCGATGAACGCCTTGCCGAAGGCGCTGGAGTTGCCCAGGTTCCCGCCGGGGACGACGATCCAGTCGGGCGGCTCCCAGGCGAGCGCCTCCAGGACCCGGTACATGATCGTCTTCTGGCCTTCGAGCCGGTACGGGTTGACCGAGTTCATCAGGTAGATGCCCAGCCGGTCGGCGACCTGGCGGACCCGGTGCATGGCGTCGTCGAAGTCGCCGACGATCTGGATCGTCAAGGCGCCGTGGTCGAGAGCCTGGGCCAGCTTGCCGTAGGCGATCTTGCCCGAGCCGATGAAGATGATCGCCTTGAAGCCGAACGATGTGGCCGAGCAGAACACCGCCAGGGCCGCCGAGGTGTTGCCCGTGCTGGCGCAGGCGACCCGCTTCGCCCCGACCATCCGGGCGTGGGTGAACGCGGCGGTCATCCCGTTGTCCTTGAAGCTCCCCGAGGGGTTCATCCCCTCATACTGGAGCCGGAGCCGGCCGGGATTCATGCCCACGTACTGGCCGACCTTGTCGGCGACCTGGAGCAGCGTCTGCCCCTCGCCGATCGTGACGATCTGTTCGGGCGGGGCGAACGGCAGGAGCTCGCGGAACCTCCAGACGCCCGAGAAGTTCAATGGCTCCAGGCGGTCGGCCCACTTGGCCTGGAAGTCGGACAGGCGTTTGGGGACGGGCAGGCGGTCCCAGTCGTAGACGACGTCGAGGAGGTCGCCGCACTCGGGGCAGGCGAAGGCCACCCGGTCCACCGAGAGCGTGGTCCGGCAGGCCGGGTTGAGGCAGCACAGATAGGCCAGGTCGGTCCGGGGGGGCGTGATTGTGGGCGGGGACATCGGGCACTCTCGACCTCGACGCGCCGGCCCGAGACATCCCCCGGACCGGTCGCCGGCCTCGACGCCGCATCCCGTGGCCGCCCCGGCACGCGTGAACGCCCACTCTACCGCCGCCATCGGGCCCCCGGCAAGCCGAAATCCCGCCCGGGATGCCCCGGTCGACCGTATAAGAATTATTTCAAAACAATGGATTCACGCCCGCCGAAATCGTATATAATGGGAACCGCCGAGGATCCGCATAATGACAGCGATATTTTTTGATGAACAGTCGAGCACGATTTTGAACCTGACGGATGCCGCGATGTTGGGACCTGCCGGGCGGCCCTTGCGTCCGGGGCGGGAATCGGGTTGACCTGACCACCACTCACCATACAATTGGAACAATCAAGCTGTCTTCCCCCCTCACAGTTTTGACTTAATTGACCGCGTGTTTTGCGAAGTTCCAGGATTTTGAGGACTTTCATGGCAGCTACCACGACCAAGTCGGCCGCCTCGAAGGCCGCGGCTGCGAAGGCCGCCGCCCCCGCCCGCCCCTCTCCCGAGATCCGCAGGGTGGCCGACCTGCTCAAGCAGGTCTCGGACCCGACCCGCCTCCAGGTCCTGATGCTCCTCAACGACAAGGAGCGGAACGTCTCCGAGCTGTGCGCCGACCTCGGCACGCAGAGCCAGCCGGCGGTCAGCCACCACCTGGCCCTGCTCCGCCACGGCCGCCTGATCGAGCCGAGGCGCTCCGGCAAGCACAACTTCTACGGCCTGACCGAGGCCGGTCGCGAGCTCGCCGAGGTCGTGAATACGATCGTCGTCGGCTGAGGTGACGCCGGCCAGCCCGCAAGGGTTCCGAGTCGACGGCCGGAGGGCCATCGCCGCCCCTTTTCGGGTGGCGATGGCCCTCCGTGATTCCCGATCCGGTCGATGATCGACGACCGTCAGGGCGTCGTGGTGGTCGTGCTGGCCGCCGGCCGGACCGCGAGCTGGTCGACGACCTTCGTCACGCCCACCGTGTCGCGGGCCAGCTCGACGGCGCGGGCCTTGGCTTTCGCGTCGGCGACGGTCCCGTTGAGCGTGATGACGCCCTCGTCGCCGCCGGACAGGTCGATCGAGGCGTCGACGAGCGCCTTGTCCCAGTGAATCCGGCCGTAGACCCGGGACTCGACCCCCATGTTATGGACCGAGGTCCGCGTCCGGGCGAATTGCTCGCGGGTCGCGTCGCCGGCCTTCCGCAGGCCGCTCTTGATGTCCTGGACCGCGCCGTCGACCTTCGCGCCGACCTTCTGCCCAGCGTTGGGGTCCTGGGCCCGGCCGGCCCCGGCCCAGGTGGCCGCCGCGAGGGCCAGGGCGGGGACGAGCCATCGGGCATCGCGAATTCGCATCATCGTTCCGGCTCCCCTGGAGAGGTTCCGGCGTCGGGCGACGCCGGCTGATCCATCTGTTCCACGCCGGATTGGATTGCAAATCAGGGGCCGGGCAAGGCGGGTCGATCACCTCGGCAACTCCGAGCTGTGGACCCCCGGCCGCGCGTCCTCCGGCCCGGCCGGCTCGGCCAGGCAGCGGCGGAGCAGGTCCAGGCCGTGCTTGACGTCCCTCATCCGCCCGGCCTGGTCGCCGACCTCGCGCTCGACCACCAGCGGCCCGGCGTAGCCGACGGCCTTGAGGGTCCGGATGAACCGGTGGATGTCGACCTCCCCTTCCCCGAGCGGGACCTCCTCGCCCCACTGGCCGGGGATGGTCGGCCGCCTGGCGTCCTTGACGTGGACGCTCCGGATGTCGGGCCCGAGGATCTCGACGGCGTGGATCGGGTCGCCCATGTCGTAGAGGAGCATGTTGGCCGGGTCGAAGTTGACCTTGATGCTGGGAGATTTGAGTTCATCCAGCGTGAGCCGGAGCAGCAAGGCCGTCTCCTGGCCGGTCTCGAAGGCCAAAGTCACGCCCTTGTCGGCCGCCATCTGCCCGGCTTTGGCCAGGGTGTCGAGCATCGACGACCGCCCGGGGTCGCCGACCTCGGGCAGGAACCCGGCGTGGAGCATCAGGTCGGACAGCCCCAGCGCGACGGTCCGGTCGAGCGCCCAGGCCAGGCGGTCGAGCCGCTCGGGCCGGGTGGCGGGGTCGCCGAAGCCGCCGGTCTGCTGAATGGTCTGGGGCGTGGTGTAGTCCTCGCCCGGGAACCCGAGCATGGCGCCGGTGAGGGTCAGGCCCGACGCCCTGGCGGCCTCGGGCATGGCGTCCCCCTCGGACCAGCTCGCGTGCTTCGGGTCGCCGCAGGCGATCTGGGTCGCGTTGACCCCAAGCTCGCCGAGCAGGCGCCTCAGCTCGTCCACGGAGCCGACCTGGAGGCTCCAGGAGCAGACGCCCAGGGTCAGGGGGGGGAGGATGTTCGGATTCGAGGGCTGGGACACGGCGTCACCTTGGGGTCGGTCCGGGGGCTTGGCTCGGGCACTCGGCCCGATGATAGCCTCCGACCCGGCCTCCGGGCGACGGGAATTATCCCCCGACGATCGTCGAGGCCGACTCGCTCGGGCGGGAGACGGCGTCGTGGCTGAAGACGGTCCGGTCCCGGCCGGCGTTCTTGGCCTGGTAGAGCCCCTTGTCGGCCGTGGCGATCAGCGAGGCGACCGACCGGGGGCGGCCCGGCGGGGTGAACGACAGGCCCAGGCTGGCCGTGACCCGCAACGGGACGCCCTCGGCGAGGATTCGCCGCGAGGCCAGCGTCGACCGGACCCGCTCGGCGCGCTCGGTCGCCTGGTCGGGCGCGGCGACGGGCAGGGCGACGACGAACTCCTCGCCGCCGTAGCGGGCCACCAGGTCGTCGGCCCGGGTCGCCTGGCGGATCACGCCGGCGACCTCGCGGAGGACCGCGTCGCCGACCTCGTGGCCATGGGTGTCGTTGATCCGCTTGAAGTGGTCGATGTCGAGCATCAGGACGGCCGTGCCCAGCCCCCGCAACGCCCCCCGGTCGGCCAGCGGGCCGAACTGCGCCAGGAAGAACGCCCGGTTGTACAGGCCGGTGAGCGGGTCTCGGACGGTCCGTTCGAACATCTCGCGCTGGAATTGCTCCTCGCACGGGTCCGGGCGGATGAACTTGACGACCACGTTGGCCCCGAACTGGAG
This sequence comes from Planctomycetota bacterium, assembly GCA_021777685.1. Taxonomy (GTDB): domain Bacteria; phylum Planctomycetota; class Planctomycetia; order Isosphaerales; family Isosphaeraceae; genus Tundrisphaera. The sequence goes on from JAJYDH010000233.1 coordinate 7,264, forward strand.
CCGGTCGCCGTCGGCGACGCGGACCGGGGTGTTCTCGGGGAGCCTCCGGCCGTTGAGGAACGTGCCGTTGGTGCTGCCCAGGTCGGTCAGGCGGACCTGCCCCTCGTCGTCCTCGCCGAGGAACGCGTGATACCGCGAGATGCTCGCGTCGGGGAGCTGGATCGTGTTGTCGGCCGACCGGCCCAGCCGGCTCCCCCCGGGCGAGAGCCTGAGCATCGCGCCGGGAATCCCGCCGCCCAGGACGATCAGGTACGTCGGATACTGCGAGCTGGACGATGGGGCGAGGGCCTGGCTCGACAGGGTGAGCAGGTCGCACAGGTGCGTGGCGCCGTTCTCGTCCATGGTCGGTCCCCGGGTTGGCGGTCGGCGGCTTCCTCCCCGGGCTCATCCCGTTGTCGGCCGGAGGCATCGGCCGGCCGAGGTGCCCGGAGGTCTCTCTCCCAAGCAACCTAGGTCGCCGTTGCCGGCTGTCAAATCAGGCGTCCTGACTTCGGCGGCCCGGCTCAAGTCCCCATCTTACTCCCCTCTCCCTTTCCGGGAGTGAGGGGCGCCGCATGACCAGCGAGCCGGAGAACGAGGCTCGATCGGCGATCGCTCGACCGGCGACGGCCCTCACCCCGGCCCTCTCCCAAAGGCAGAGGGAGGCAGAAGATGCGCACGGCGACGAGGCGATTGAAGATGGAATCACTTCGCCGCCCTCGCCTGCTCCACCCAGAAATCGGCCTCCTTGAGGTAATAATCGACCTCGATGACGTCGAGCGAGTCGCCGAAGCCGATCTTGCGAATCCGCGCGACCTTGGCGTGGACCTTCTTCATCCGTTCGAGGTGGCCCTCGCACGCGGCGACGACCGCCGCCCGGTCGCCGGTCGCCTCGCGCTGGGCTTCGAGGAGCCAGCGCGACCACCGATAGACCTTCTCCGACGGGATTCGGTTCTCCGAATAGTAGAGCCAGGCCAGGTCATACGCCCGGACCGCCGTCTGGATCCGGGCCTCGGCCAGGCTCGGCGGGGGCGGAGGGGGAGCATCCTGGGGCGCGGGCGCGGGCGCGGGGGCCGGGGCCAGCGCCGCGAACAGGGCCGACAGGCCGAGCCAGAGGCTTCGACGATTCATCCGAACCATCCTTCCCGGGACAGAGGCTCGATGGAGACCAGATCCGATCCGCCTATCGTATCCACTCCGCCGACCACCGGACGACCTGGAAGTGTCGGCCCCGACCCATCGCCTTCAGCCCGGCGATCTCGTCGCCCGAACAGGCCGGATTCCGCCACCGGAAGAACCCGACCGGCGCGAAGGCCGAGGACCCGAACAGCTCTCGGTAATCCTCGAACGGCGTGACGAGACTCGCGAAATCCTCCATGTATGTCTCGTTGTACTCGCCGAACTCCAGCGAGCGGAGGTCGGGGAAGCAGCCCGACCGGGCCAGGTTCCGGATGAAGCCTTGGTGATCGTACCCCGCGTCCACGCTCAGGGACCGCAACGGACGCCGGCCGACCCGGAAGAAGTCCGCCGAGGGCGCCGACGGCGAGACCAGTTCCTCCAGCCCCGGCGCCTTCTCCAGCAGTCGGGCGAGGACGCCGTCCTCGTCGTAAACTCTCGCGACGATCGAGCGGTTGTGGTCGGCCGGCCCGGTCTGCTGGATCGAGAGGGAACGCAAGCCGGGGAAGTCGACGCCCGACCCGGCCAGGGCGCCGATGTCCCAGTTCCGGGTCCCGTTGGCCCCCTCGTCCGGCCCCCGCAAGGTCAGCGAGGCCAGCCGCCCCGCCACGTCCGGGTCGACCAGCGCCTCCATCAGCTCCGGGTACGAATCGCCGAACGGGTCGCCGAAGAACTCGACATGGAGCAACCCGCCGACCTCGCCGACGAACAGCCGATCCGGGAATCCCCGATCGGGCTCGGCCTCGGCCCGCCCGATGATCTCGCCCCGAAGCGCGTCGAGAGTCGTCATGATCCGCACGGGCCCCTTTCACCTCACCTCGGTCCGCGTCCCGACCAGTCGCCCATCCTACCAGTCCCGCGCATCATCTTGTAGGGTGGGCGAGCGGCGGCGAAACCCAACGGACGCACGGGCCGCGCCGGTCAAAAACCCAGACCCCCTTGCCCTCGGAGGCCGGGAGATGCCGTCGAATCCCCCTTCGCCCCGTTTCGGCACGCGCATTGCTGAACCTTAGTCCACATCGCCGGAACCCGGCGGCCTCGCGAGGGGCGGGGGG
>JAJYDH010000234.1 GCA_021777685.1 Planctomycetota bacterium
GTCCGGATCGGTTCGAGCCCCGGGTCAGGAAGCGTCGGCCCAAGCAATACCCGCTCATGAAGAAGCCCCGATCAGAACTTCGCAAAGCCTTACTGGCACAGGGTTAATTCTTCGCTTAGTGCCATTCATCTCTGTCCCCCTTTCTGCTTCGTCCCCCTTTCTGCTTCCCTCACTTCTTCGGCGTCGCCGGGACGGACGAATTCGCCTTCAGCTTGTCGACCACGACCGTCCGGCAATATCCGGTATCCTTGGCGCATGTCAATCCGATCTTCATATTAATGAATTCATAAATATACTGATTTGTATTCTGTGTTGTCGGAGTTGGATGGGGAAAGAACGAAGGAATCGCGGCCCTCTTGAAGAGCGCGTCGAAGTCGGCCACCGTAAACCGCGTCCCCTCCTTCAGATTCAGGTCCACCATCGAGCCCCGGTGGGTCGACAGCTGGTTCGGCAGTCGCAGTTGGATCGCCTCCAGAAACTTATTACCGCTCGGACTCGGCGGACGCGGCGGGGCAGCACCCTTCCCAGCCAGCCCATATGCCCAGAGGGAATCGTACCGCTCGGAGCGATAGAACAACGTGTAGTCGTTGGTGTTCTCCGCGTCCTTCGACAACTTGAGACCGGTGATCGCGGCGGCCTCGGCCACGCCTAGCGAGTCGGACTTTGTGGCGTCGATCAATCGGGTCAGTAGACCCGAGAATTCCTTGAAGTCCGCTCGGTCGGCCTGTCCGGCTCTGGCGGTTTTGCCCTTCATTGATCCATCTCCCTTCGGATCGGCGGCTGGCCCGTCGATCCCGGCTGATCGGTCCTGACGGCAAGGCTTCGGGTCGTCGGCCCCAAGTACTGGCGCAGCCAGCAGCAGCCCGCAAATGTATCGGGAGATCGTCGTCATTGCCCCCCCTTTAGTCGATTAAAAAGACCCCGCCTTGGCGGTTGCGAAGGCGTCGTCTGCTGCGGTTGCGAAGGCGTCGTCTGCTGCTGAGGCGGCATCCCGCCTGTGGCGTAAAAGAGTTGAACCGTGTACTGCGAAGCATAGTATTGGAAGTAATTCTGGCCGGTGTTGCCTGTCGTCTCTCCGCTGCCGTACAACGGACCGATCTTGGCCGCTGCGGCGGCCTTGTCGGCCTGATTCTGCTGGTAGATCTGATCGAAGACGGCGGCCTGTCTGGGATGGAAAAGGGGTCAGGGATGGAAAAGGGGTCAGGAGCCGTTCTTGTGCCTCCCCCCCTTTTCACTGCTCCTGGCCCCTTTTCTCTGCTCGAACTCATCCGCGAGGAGAAGCCTTTCAGCCGGGTTCGCGGGGGACCAGGGTTTCGCGGACGTAAGCCCGGAACGAGCGAATCCAGGGGTTGATGTCCGTGTGCCGACCCTCTTCGAGGAACCGGGCGGCGTCGGAGAGGGGGAAATTCGGGAAGGCGCGGCTGTGGTCCCGGGGCTGATAGGTCCCGTCGGGCTGGAGGTGGAGGAAGTGGAGATCCTCGCCGTCGAGCCGCCAGACCTCGGGGATTCCGATCGCCGCGTAGATCGGCAGGCGAGGGACAGAACTGGATGTCACGTCCGCCTCGATGACGAGGTCGGGGGGCGGGTCGACGGTGAGGTCGAGGTCCCACTTGCCGCGGACTTTCGGGGCGTTCTCGCCGAAGTGATAGAGCTTGTCGGGCTCGATTCCCCGCTCCAGGTCGGGGCGACGGAGCGTGACCGGGTCGGCATGCGCGACGGGGATATCCAACTCCTCGGTCAGGGTGTCGACCATCCGGCCGAGGAGGTACGAGCCGTCGCCGTGCCGATACAAGGGCGACATGATCTCCATCCTCCCCCGGTCGTAATTGATCCGGATCGGTCGATTGCCGACGATCCTGAGCATCGACTCGTAGTCGGCCCAGGTCGCGTCCTCGATGACGACGCCGGTCGGGGGAGGGGGCTTGGTGACGGTCGCCATGTCCGGGGCTCCTCTTTATCTTTGGAGTGCGGGAGTTTGCTCCCGCTTTCCGCCCGGGAGCTTGCTCCCGGCCCATTGTCGCGGAGCAAGCTCCGCCGGGGCAAAGCGGCGGCAAGCCGCCGCACTCCAAAATCACGTGCTCGGCGCGTCTCCCTTTCCGCTGACGAGGTAGAGGACCGCCATCCGGACGGCGAGGCCGTTGGTGACCTGGTCCAGGATCGCGGAGCGGGGGCCGTCGGCGACCTCGGGGGTTAGCTCGACGCCTCGGTTGATCGGGCCTGGCGCGAGGACGAGGAGGTCGGGCCTGGCCTTGTTGAGCCGGTCCTGGGTCAGTCCGTAGAAGTGGGAATACTCGCCGAGCGAGGGGAAGAGCCCTCGCTGCTGGCGCTCGATCTGGATGCGCAGCGCGTTGACGACGTCGCAGCGGGGGAGGACCTCGTCGAGGTGGTGGGCGACCTCGCAGCCGAGCCTTTCGAAGCCCCGGGGGACCAGCGTGGGCGGGCCGCAGAGGATCACCTTCGCTCCGAGCTTGAGCAGGCCCCAGATGTTCGAGCGGGCGACTCGCGAGTGGCCGATGTCGCCGATCAGGCCGACGGTCAGGCCCTCGATGGTCCCCTTGGCCCGGCGGATGGTGAGGAGGTCGAGCAGGCCCTGGGTGGGGTGCTCGTGGGCGCCGTCGCCGGCGTTGATGATCGACGCCCCGACGTGGTTCGAGAGCAGGTGCGGGGCGCCGGGCGTGGGGTGGCGGATGACCAGGACGTCGGCGCCCATCGCCTCGATGTTCTTGGCGGTGTCGATGAACGTCTCCCCCTTGGTCAGGCTGGAGACGCTGGCGCTGAAGTCCTGGACGTCGGCCGAGAGCCGCTTGGCCGAGAGGCTGAAGCTGGTCCGGGTCCTGGTCGAGTTCTCGAAGAAGAGGTTGAAGACCACGCGGCCCTGGAGCGCGGGGACCTTCTTGCGGCTCCGGCGGGAGACCTCGGAGAACGACTCGGCGGTGTCGAGGATGCCGACGATCTCCTCGCGGGAGAGGTCTTCGAGGCCGAGGAGGTGCTTGCGGTTCCAGGCGGGGGCCGGAGGCGGCGAGATCATCGGGCGGCCTCGGGGTTCGAAGGGTGCGACTCGCGGATGACCTCGTCGGCCGGGTCGACCGGCCTGATCCGGACCCGGACGGTCTCCGAGCGGCGGGTCTCGACCGTCAGGCCGACCTCGTCGGCGCGGATGGGCAGCTCGCGGTGGCCTCGGTCGACCAGCACGGCCAGCCGGACCCTCGCCGGTCGGCCGAGGTCGCAGATCGAGTTGAGCGCGGCGCGGACGGTCCGGCCGGTGTAGAGGACGTCGTCGACCAGGACGATCTCGGCGCCATCGACGGGAAACGGGATCTCGGTCCCGAGCAGGACCGGCCAGCGGTTGCCGCTGCCCAGGTCATCCCGGTAGAGCGTGATGTCCAGCGCCCCGACGGGCACGGGCTCGCCCAGGAGCCTCGCCAGCTTCTCGGCGAGCCTGGCGGCGATCGGCACCCCTCGCGACCGAACCCCGACCAGTCGGAGCGGGGCCCCGCCGCGGCTCCCCTCCGCGATCCGGTGCGCCATCGAGTCCAGGGCCGCCTCCATCTCGGCGGCGTCGAGGACCAGCACTTCAGTTGGACCCATCGCTTGATACCCCGGTCGCCCGATCACCTGTCCTGGGCGGATCGTACCACTCCAAGCGGGTAGCGGGTAGCGGGTAGCGGGTAGCGGGTCGAGAAGACCGGAGACCACGGCCTGCGATAATCTTCGCTACCCGCTACCCGCTGACTGCTACCCGCTACCCACTACCCACTGACTGCTACTTCCGCTTTCCCCCGGGCGGCCAAATGCTTAGGATAGGCGGAGAGTCGGTCGGATCACGGACGCGACGGAGCATAGCCCCGCGATGCAGATCATCCTGGCGAATCCCCGAGGCTTCTGCGCCGGGGTGAACATGGCGATCGAGAGCCTGGAGCGGTCGCTCGACTTCTTCGGGGCGCCGGTCTACGTCTATCACGAGATCGTGCATAACAAGTACGTCGTCGAGCGGTTCAAGAGCCGGGGGGTGGTCTTCGTCGAGTCGATCGCGGACGTGCCCGAGGGGTCGCCCCTCCTTTATAGCGCGCACGGCGTCTCGCCCCAGATCCGCGACGAGGCCCGGTCGAGGAATCTCCGGGCGATCGACGCGACCTGCCCGCTGGTGACGAAGGTCCACCTGGAGGCGGTCAAGTACGCCAGCGAAGGGTACACCATCATCCTGATCGGCCACGAGGGGCACGACGAGGTCATCGGCACGATGGGCGAGGCCCCCGAGCGGATGATCCTGGTCGAGACGGCCGAGGACGTCGAGTCGCTCGACCTCGACGCGTCGACCAAGGTCGCGTACCTGACCCAGACGACCCTGAGCGTCGACGACGCCAATATCGTCATCGCGGCCCTCCGGGCGAAGTTCCCGAGGATCGCCAACCCGCACAAGGACGACATCTGCTACGCCACCCAGAACCGCCAGGAGGCCGTCCGCGAGCTGGCCGGGCGGGCCGACGTGGTGCTGGTCCTGGGCAGCCAGAACAGCTCGAACAGCAAGCGGCTGGCCGAGATCGCCCGGTCGCTCGGGCCGCAGGCCCACCTGATCGACGGCGTCGCCGACCTCCGCTCCGAGTGGTTCGAGGCGGCCGAGACCGTCCTGATCACCGCCGGCGCCAGCGCCCCCGAGGACGTGGTCCAGGAGTGCATCGGCTACCTCCAGGCCCGGTTCGGCGCCAGCATCGTCGAGGAGTGGGTCCGCGAGGAGAGCGTCCACTTCCCGCTGCCCAAGTCGCTCCGCGAGCTGCTCCCGCCGGCCAGGCCGTCAGGCGCCGCCCTTAGGGCCTGAGCCCGATCCCTGGCCGGGCCGGTTGAACTCCTCCCAGCCGGCCTCGGAGCGGGACGGGATGGTGTTGTTCTTGCGGTCCTCCGCGGCCATCTCGCGGAGGACCCGCCCGCAGCACCGGCCGGCGAGCAGGCAGAGCCCCGTCACCTGCACCAGGTTGAGCGCGAGCAGGACCAGCCAGCCGAGCAGGAGCATGAACGTCCCGTGGTTGAACGGGCGCTCGCGGAGCGGCCAGAACGGCGGGACCCAGCTCGTCCGGAAGTAGAAGTACATGAACCAGACCATCGCCCCGGTGGTCGCCAGCGACCGCGCGGCCTTGGCGAAGTCGAGCGCCTGCGGCTCGCCCAGGTGCGCCGCCATGTCCCCGGCGAGGCTGGCGATCAGCGCGAATTCCGACCAGCCGATCGCCGTGCCCAGCGACCGGCGGAACCACTCGTGGCCGATCTCGCCGTCGACCAGGCCGAGCGTGGTCGCGTGGTCGAGCGACCAGAGCGCGGCGTCGGCCAGGCACATCATCAGAAGCAGGCCCGACCGCCTCAGCCAGTTCTCGTCGGGCCATCGCCCCCAGAGCAGGCAGACCCCCAGCAGCGACCCCCAGACGACCAACGATTCCTCGATCAGCTCCCAGTGCGGGATGCCGAGCTGGACGCCGAGCCTCGCCCGCTGCCCCGAGAGGAAGAGGAGCAGGAAGCCGATCGTCGACAGGCTCGCCACGACCAGGGCCAGCCCCAGGACCGAGAACCCCAGCCGGTAGCGGCGGAGCCGGCTGCGGAAGAGGTTGCGCTCCTCGACCGGGTCGACCCAGGCTTCGGACGGCCAATCGGGGACCGAGGCGCCCGGCGGCTGATACCAGTCGGTGCGTCCGGCCCGGTCCGGGCGATCGGGGCTCGACGGTGATTTCGGATCCATGATCGATGCGACTCGGGCGGAGGGTGCCGACGTGGCCCTTGGGCGTTCCTGCCCGCCCATTATAGGCGACCCGGCCCCGGCCCGCCAGCGGACGCGACGGCCCCGTCGACGAAGAAGCCCGCCGGGGAAGGGCCCGGCGGGCTGGGTTCCGGGGGCGATCGGGGCGGGGGCGATCAGTACTGGTCGGCCGAGAGTACCTCGCCCCGATTCCGGGTCCCCAGGGCCCAGAAGATCGGGTTGCTGATCGTCTGCTTGATGAACTTGACCGAGCCGTCGCCCATCAGCATGTTCACCCCGCCCGAGTGGCGACTGCTAGGGGGGAAGGCGCCGGCGTCGTTCACGTTGCCGTCGCTGCAGGCGAAGGTGTTGGGGGGCATGACGTGGTTGTACATCCCGTTCTCGGGGTGCCCGTTGAACCAGTACGACCCCATCGCCGTGAAGCCGGTGCCGCCGGGCAGCGGGGACGAGTTGGGATTCAGCGCGATGCAGGCCGTGTAATAGGGCAGCGGGACGTTGTCCTGGCCGTTCCCCTTGCCGGTCAGGCCCAGCTGGAGCTGGACGGAGGAGGGCTTGAGCACGTCGTATCCCGGCGTGGTGATGTCGTAGCCCTGGCCCTTGACCCGCTCGCTGTAGGCGGCGGTGTTGCTCAGCCCGTCGACGATGTCGGCGAACTTGACCGTGGAGTTCTGGGCATTCTTGATCGAGAAGAACAGGCCGTTGCTGGCGCCGTCGTTGTTATTGTCGAAGAACGACTCGGGGCCGGAGCCCGAATTGCCGGCATAGTTCGTCTTGCCGTAGACCGTCGTCACCCGGTCGGTGTCGGACGGGCAGAGCATGACGTTCAGCTTGGTGGCGAAGACCGTGGTGTTGTACTTGACCCCAGCGGCGAGCGACCGGCCGTTGCCGGGGTTGGCGCCGCCGCTGACGAAGTTGGTCGAGTTGTAGAGCGGGGACTGCTCCATGTAGGGGAGCATCAGGATGAAGCCCGACCAGTCGTTCCAGCCGAGGTAGCCGTGGCCCCACGGCAGGCTGCCGGTGACGTCGTGGTAGTTGTGCATCGCCAGGCCGAGCTGCTTCAGGTTGTTGACGCACTGCGACCGTCGGGCGGCCTCGCGCGCCGCCTGGACCGCGGGCAGCAGGAGGGCGATCAGGACCGCGATGATCGCGATCACCACCAGGAGCTCGATGAGCGTGAACCCGGGCCGCCGGGCTTGGCCTTTTCGGGACGTGCGAGGACGGAGGATGGACATGCGAGGGGTCCCCTGAGATTGGTCCGGATCGCGAGCCCGAACTCGTCCCGCGCAGCGACCGACGCGCGACACGAGGCCACCGGAACCGACGAACGATCGGCGGGAATCCGGTGCCGGGCGAGAGGTCCGATTTGTAGAAAATGCCGACGAAAAGAATTGAGCGACAAGGACCAAAAAAAGATGGATCTCACAACGCGGCGAGACCGGTCCCGTTTTCGACCTTGACTAATCGAACATGATCGGACGTCTTGTGGGTGTTGTCAAGGATTCTTAACCTTGATTCCGCAAAAATAACCGCCGAATCCAGGGTTGGTTACAATCACCCGCCCATGCCGGATAGGCTCGGTTGATCAACACCGATTCCCTAACTTCCCGGTGTCACGACCCGCCGGGGACCCCGGGCCGGCCGACGAGATCGCCCCGGCGACGGCCGGGGTGAACTCCGTCGATCAGCCCTTCCCGCCAGCCGGGTTGACCTGCCCGTAGCTCTGGCGGATGCGGGTGGCCTGCCTCGCCTCGCACCGCCACGCGCCGTGACGCCTGACGAAGACGTCGGAGTGCCGGAAAGGGGTCGCGACGACCGCCCCGTCCGCCTCGGCGTTGAGCGTGAAGCGGGAGGACACCAGCGCCGTCTCCCCGAAGAACCGGACCGTCATCTCGGCCAGGTCGATGCTCTTGAGCACATAGGACGGGTCGGCCGGCGCTCGGAAGCTCTCGATGATCTGGGCCTTGGTGACAAGCCGCCCTTCGGGGGTGGTCAGGACGTAGTCGTCGGCGAGAATCCGGTCGATCGCCGGCACGTCGCGCTTGACGACCGCCTCGCTCCACGACTTCTCCAGGGCCTTCATCTCCAACCCGGGATCGGTCGACTTGACGGCGTCCTCCCCAGGGGCGACTCCGAGTCCGGCGATGATCAGCGCGGCGAGCGGCAAGACGGGCTTCATGGGATCGTCCTCGAACCGGGAACCGGGACCATCCCCCCCGGGAGCGAGGGGGCGCCCGACTCGTCCGACCCGATCATACATCAGCCCGGGCCGACCGGCGCCCGTCCATTTCCCCGCGGACCGCGACCGGGGGCCCGTCACTCGGACGCTCACCCCGCCTTCCGGCTCTTGACGCGCCTCGGCGAGATCGGCGAGGCGAAGCGGGACTTCATGGGCTCCTCGATCGACTCGTAGTCCTTGAAGCGCATCCGGACGCCTTCGTGGCGGGTGTTGCCGATGAAGACGATGTCGGCCCCGGCCGAGAGGCTGGCGTCGACGATCGTGGTCAGGCCGTAGAGCCGGCCGAAGGGGGGCAGCGCGCCGGGCTCGCAGTCCGCGAAGACGGCCTCGACCTCGGCCTCGGTCGCGATCCGGAGCGGGCCGGCCCCGAGGACCTCGCCCAGCCGCTCGGTCTCGATCCGGTGCGTCGCCGGCAGGACCGCCAGCGCGAACGAACCGCCCGCCTTCACCAGCACCGCCTTCGCCACCGACCGCCCGGGGACGTGCACGCTCCCCGCCAGGTGCGCCGCCGAATGCGAAGGGGCGTGTAGCAGGACCTCGAACCGCACGGCCCGACCCCGGAGGAAATCGCGGATGCACATCGGATGTCGCCTCCCTCAAGGTGGAAACTCTCCTGGTAGTATATGCCGTCTGGGCAATCTGGACAATATATTTCGAGCGCCCGACCGGCGATCCGGCGCGCACCGCGAGCGATCTCGCCGGCTATAGCGATCGTCCGGGGTCAAGTTCGGGCATCCGGGCGGGTCAGCGAGGCCGGCCGACGGTGATCGGGAGGTCGATCCCGGCCATCGACGGCGGGATCTGGGCAAGATGCCGGCGTTCGGGCGGCAGCGGCATGTTCATCTGGATGCAGAGGGCGTCGAACTCGTCGTCGGACATCCCCGGATCGTCATAGGAAGCCAATTCGGCCTGGGCCGCGCGGAGGTCGAAGGGCGGGGCGGCGGCCCGGTGGGCGGCCTCGTCGGCCCGCTCCATCAGCCGCAACTCCTTGAGGGCCCGGTAGAAGCCTCGCTCGGCGGCGGCCTCGTACTTGCGGGCGAGGGTCGCTTCCTTGGACGGGTCGAACATGGCGATCCGGACGGCGTCGGCCTTGAGCCTGGCGGCTTCCTCGGCGGAGACGCCCTCGGGCGCGACGAATTCGGCCTCGACGCGGCGGATGCGGTCGGTGAGCGCGGCGGTCTGCTGGTCGGCGGCCCGCTCCATCCGGACCGAGTTGAGCGCGGCGCGTCGGACCAGGGCGGTCTCGACCTCGCCGACGGGGACCAGCTCTTCCTCGAATGCGGCGGTCCGGCGGGCGACCTCGGCGGCGTCGGCCTCGGGCAGGACGACGCCCGCGCCGGCCAGGCCGTGCTTCAGGGCGTTCCGGCGCGAGCGCTCCTTGCCCTCGGGAGTCTTCGGGCCGGTCGATTTCGCGGCGTTCTTCCGGTTCGCGAGGATCTGGGCTTCGCTGGCGGGCATGGGTGCGGTCCTCATCGGTC
>JAJYDH010000235.1 GCA_021777685.1 Planctomycetota bacterium
AACGTCCCGTATGGGCTGGCGTCGGAAGTTCTGCTAGCCAACGTCTTTCCGAAGGGGCATCCCTATTCGTGGTCGGTGATCGGCTCGATGAAGGACCTCGACGCCGGGACGATCCAGGACCTCCGGCGGTTCTTCGCCGAGTTCTACAACCCGGGCAACGCGGCGCTCTGCCTCGCGGGCGACTTCGACCCGGCCGTCGCGAAGGCGGCGATCGCGAAGTATTTCGGCCCGATCCCCGCCGGCAGGCCGATCAAGCCGGTCGTCGCCCCGGCCCCTGCCCTGACGAAGTCGTCGGCCCTGAAGCTGGTCGACAAGGTCAGCCTCCCCCGGCTCTACTGGGCCTGGCCGACCGTCGCCGACGACCATCCCGACGCGCCGCCGCTCCACCTGCTCGCCTCGGTCCTCGGCGACGGCGAGGCCTCGCGGCTCCATCGGGCGCTGGTCAAGGACGCCCGGGTCGCCAACGACGTCGACGCCGAGAGCGACACCAAGGAGGCGTCCGGCCTGTTCACGATCGACGCCACGGCCGCCGAGGGTAAGACCCTCAACGACGTCACCGCGGCGCTGAACGCCTCGCTTGCCGACCTCGCGGCCCGTCCGCCGACCCAGGCCGAGCTGACCCGGGCCCTCGCCCGGTTCGAGCGGCAGACTTATACGTCGATCACCTCGCCGCTCGGCCGGGCGATCGTGCTCGCCTCGGGCTTCCTGGAGAAGGACGACCCGGCCTATTACCGGAGCGACTACGCCCGCTATTACAAGGTCACGCCCGCCGACCTCGCCCGGGTCGCGAAGGCATATTTGAAGCCGGAAAAGGTCGTGCTCACGATCGTCCCGGCCGGGGAGAACGAGCCCAAGAGCGAGGGCGTCCAGGTCGGCCCCCTGCCCGGCTCCTCGGCCGGCGCCTCCCCGGCCGAGGGCGCGAAGACCCCCGCCGATCCGAAGTGGGGGACATTGCCGGGCCCGTCCCCCGCGCCGGCCTGGCAGGTCCCGCGTTATGTCCGGAAGACGCTCTCGAACGGGATGGACCTCTGGATCGTCCCCTGGAAGACCTTGCCGATCGTGGAGGCCCGGCTCCTGATCCCCGTCGGCTCGGCCGACGACCCGGCCGGCAAGACCGGACTCGCCAGCCTGACCGCGACGCTCCTCGACAAGGGGACGAAGGGCAGGACGCACAACGAGCTTGTCGAGGCCCTGGACGAGCTGGGCGTCTCGCTCTCGGCCGGCGCCTCGACCGATTACACGTCGGTCGGCTTCTCGGTCCTCGCCCGGAACCTCAGGCCGGCCTTCGGCCTGCTCGGCGAGATCCTGACGAGCCCGCGCTTCGACCCCAAGGACTTCGACCGCGAGCGGAAGCTGGAACTCGACGCGCTGCTCCAGGGGCCGGACAACCCCTCGTGGATCGCCCAGCGGGCGTTCCGGGCGCTGCTCAACGGGTCGGATCACCCTTACGGCAAGCCGGGCCAGGGCTACATCGACACCGTGAAGTCGATCACGCTCGACGACGTCCGCTCGTTCTTCTCGAAGTTCGCCGCGAACCGGGCGACCTTGATCGTCGTGGGCGACGTCGACCCCGCCTCGCTGGTGGCGACCCTGGAATCGACCCTCGGGGCCTGGAAGACCACCGGGCCGGAGCCCGCCCCCCGGCCGAAGATCGAGACGAAGCCGGCGCCCGGCGTGGTTTATCTGGCCGACAAGCCGGGGGCCGTCCAGAGCGTCATCTCCGTCGGCCGGCGATGGGTCGACCGCAAGGACCCTCGCTACTTCGCGGCGGTCATCGGCAACCACATCGTCGGCGGCGACTTCCTCAGCCGGCTCAACGCCAACATCCGCGAGAAGAACGGGTACAGCTACGGCTGCGGCTCGGCCTTCGGCTACCGGCGCACCGGGAGCACCTGGCAGGTCAGCACCTCGGTCCGCGCCGACGTCACGACCGAGGCCCTCAAGGAGATCATCGGCGAGCTGGACGCCCTGTCGAAGGACCATCCCCTGAGCGAGGAGGAGATCGCCACCGCTCGCGACGCCGAGACCCGGTCGTTCCCCGAGTCGTTCGAGGACCCCGCCAGCATCGCGGGTGTCCTGGCCGGGATTGCCCAGTACAAGCTGCCGGCCGATTATCTGGACACCTTCCTCAAGAACCTCAAGGAGGCGCCCGACGACCAGATCCGCAAGACGATGGCGGAAGTCGTCGCCCCGGCCGAGCGGACGGTCCTGATCGTGGGCGACCGGGCGACGGTCGAGCCCAAGCTCAAGGCGATGGGCGTGAAGGAGGTCCGGCTCGTCGACCCCGACGGCAAGATTCTTTCCCGCTGACGGGAGAAAGTGTGGTCGTCAGATCGGCGTTTACCGGAATATCAAGAGCGGGCCGCCCCCGGGCCCGCCGATTTGACGGGCCGGGCCCGACCCCGGACGCCGATGATGACGAGCGACGGTGGCTTCGAGTTTTCGAGGAGATCGCCGGACGAGAGCCGTGACCCGTTGGGTCCGAATTTTTGGGCCGATCCGGGCCCGCCGAGGGGGTGCCGATGCGTCTGTCCGCCAAGAAGTTACGGCGAATTGGGTTCGTCCTGGCGATCCTGGCCGTCGTCTTCGTCGTGGTCCGGACCTGGGTCGTCCCGGCGGTGATTCGGGGTCAGATCCAGGCCCATTACCGGGGCAAGGCGGTCATCGGCGACTGGTGGTTCGGCCTCCACTCGGCGGGGGTCTCCGGGGTCGAGCTGCACGAGACCGAGGCCGCGGACTCGCCCGTCTGGTTCGCCGCCGACCGGGTCTCGACCGACGTCTCGCTGTCCCGGCTCCTCCGGGGGCGGGTCATGCCGACCCGGATCGAGATCGACCGGCCCCGCGTCGCCTTCCGGCTCGACGCCAAGGGGCAGCCGCTGACCAAGATCCCGGTCGCCCCGTCCAAGGGCGACCCGAAGCCGATGGACGCCGCCAGCCTGCCCGACATCGTGACGAAGAACGGCGAGATCACCCTCCGGCAGGAGGGGCGGAAGCCGATGACGATCACCGGGGTCAACGCCCGGCTCGCCCCCGTGGCGGACGGCGGGAATCTCGACGTGACGACCGACGACCCGACCTGGGGCCAGGTCAAGCTCGCCGGCCATTTCGACCCGACGTTCAAGAACGGCCGCTTCCAGATCGACACCAGCCCCGGCTTCGTCGCCGACCCGGAGAAGCTCGAGCGAATCCCGTTCATCCCCGCCGAGGTCTGGTCCAACCTGGAGCCGAGGGGGCCGGTCGCCGCCAAGGTCGACATCAAGCTCGCCGTCGACTCCCCCCAGCCGGTCCGGGTCCACACCGACATCACCCTCAAGGGCACCGACGCCCGGCTGAAGACGCTCCAGGTCGACTCGCACGACACCACCGGCCGGGTCGTGATCGACGACGCCCTCGTCCGGATCGAGGGCCTGAAGGGGAAGACGCTCGACGGGTCGATCTCGGCCGGCGGCAAGCTCGACTTCGGCCAGAAGGTCCCCCGATTCGACCTCGATCTCAGGCTCCGGGACGTGGACGTGACCAAGGCCCCGAAGAGCTGGCAACTGGGCGAGGTCGGGGCGACCGGGCGGCTCTCGGGCAACGTCGACCTCAAGGTCGCGCTCGACCCCGCCGGCCCCGACCTGACCGGGACGTTCGGCCGGGCGGTCATCGAGAACGGCAGCTTCCAGGGCATCCCGGTCAAGTCGCTCAGCCTGGGCCTGAAAGCCGACCGGAACGACCTCCAGTACGCGACGCTGCCCGAGGGCGCGATCGACCGGAAGTCGCTCGACTCCGGCGCGGCCGGGCCGCCGCCGGTCGCCGGGGCCGAGCCGGCCATCAGGCCGCCGGCCGTCTCCGAGCGGCTGGAGATCTGGGACCCGCTCCTGGCGGCCCTGCCGCTGATCCGGCTCGCCTCGGCCAACCAGGGGCCCATCGGCTGGACGGCCTTCGCCGTCTCCAAGGCCGTGGAACTCCAGGTGAAGCGCGAGACGGGAGGCGCGGGGGGCTTCCGGCTACCCAAGACGATCACGACCCAGATCGAGCTCGCCGACGTCGAACTCGCCACGATCGTCGCGAAGGTCGAGAAGTTCGGGATCAAGGTCCCGGTGCCCGTCGCCGGCAAGTTCTCGCTCAAGGCGACGGCCACGATCCCGCTGGGGTCGCTCCGTGACATCAAGCTTTACGCCTTCAAGGGAGATTTGACCCTCAAGGGCGCCTCGATCGACCACGTCGACCTCGGCCAGGTCTCGGCCCACGTCGACCTCGGCGAGGGCGTGCTGGCGATCACCGATTTCCGGGGGCAACTGGTCGACAAGCCCGCCGGAGGCGCGAACAACCCGCCCCCGCCGACGACGCTCCCGCCGGCCGAAGGGCCGCTGCCGCACGGCGGCTTCCGCGCCGGGCTCCGCGCCTCGATCTCGCCCAGGGGGCCGGCGACGATCCATTTCGAGGGGAACAGCTTGCCGCTGGGCGAGCTGTTCGCGCCGTTCCTCCCCACCCCCACGCCGCTCTCGGGCGAGCTGTCGGTCCGGGTCCAGGCCGGGGCCGACGTCGCGAACCTCGCCGACGGGAAGTCGTGGTCGCTCGACGGCCGCTTCGACAGCCGGCGGATCAAGTATCAGGACGCGACCCTGGACGAGGTGGCGACCACGGCGGTCCTCAAGGGCGGCCATCTCGACATCCCCGAATTCGCCGCCCGGCTCGCCGGGCAGCCCTTCACGATCAAGGGGGGCGTGGAGGTCGCGCCGCCCTATCGATACCTGGCGAAGGTGGACGTGAACGGGTGGGAGATCGCCGAGGTCCTCAAGTTCATCCCGGGGATGCCCCGGCCGTCGCCCGCTTCCGGGATCGTCGACGCCCGAGGCGAGGCCGTGGGCGCCATCCAGCCCTTCGAGATCAGGACGCAGGGGGGGGCCAGGGTCCTCAAGGCCAGGGTCGGCCCCGCGCCCCTGGGGACGGTCGCGTTCCGTTGGGAGACCGACCGGGATGAGGTCACGATCGGCGACCTGGAGGTCTTCGCCTACGGCGGGAAGCTCGCCGGCGAGGCGAAGATCCCGACGAAACCGGGCAGGCCGATGGTGGCGACCGCGACCTTCAAGGGGATCGACGCCGCCAGGCTCTCGGCCGCGTTCCTGGACAGGAAGTTCACCCTGAGCGGCAAGGCCGACGGCCAGCTCAAGGTCTCGATGCCGCTCGACGCCTCGACGATCGACGCCGACGCCTCGCTCGACGCCCCCGACCTGAAGATCCGCGAGGGGTCGGCCGACGGCATCCCGGTCAAGTCACTCCGGGTCTCCGCCGTCACCCGCGATGGGGTGCTCGACTACGACGCGACCGCCGAGGGCCTCGGCGGCAAGGTCCGCTTCCACGGCTCGGCCCCTCTTCGGGGCGACCTGGCGAAGCCCGATGCCCAGGCCGAGCTTCTCGCCGTCGGCTTCCGGCTCGATGAGGCGTGGAAGGGGCTCGGCGTGACCGGGGCCCTGGGCCACATGAAGGGGGTCGGTGCCTTCGACACCAACCTCCGCGCCTCGATCCGCCCGTTCCGGCTCTGGTCGCACGGGACGTTCGAGCTTCGCGACCTCGGCTTCGGCGTCTTCCCGGCGGTCGGCCATCTCCAGGGCGTCGCCTCGCTCTCGCCGACCTCCTGGAAGGTCGATCAGGTCGTCGGCGAGCTGCTCGGCGGGATCGCGAGCGGCGAGGCCCGGGGCGAGTCGAGGCCGGGCGGGTCGAAGCTGGTCACGTTCGACTTCAAGGTCGACCGGGCCTCGCTCGCGAGGATGGCGGCCGGCGTCCCCAGCATCGCCCGCGAGATGGACGGCTACGGCTCGCTCCGCCTGGCCGGCCGCTTCGAGGACTCGCTGATGGCCAACTCCGAGGTCCTCGTCCCGAGGGCGAAGGCATTCGGCCTGCCGATCTCGGACCTCCGCTTCCCGGCCGAGCTGGAGCTGAACCCGGCGACCGGTACCGGCTCGGTGAACTCGCGACAGTGGTATGCCCGGATGGCCGGCGGGACGGTCCGGGGGAATGCCTTCCTCCACCTGGGGGAGGATCGGGCGTTCCAGGCCGACGCCCAGTTCACCGGGGTCGACATCGAGACGTTCACCCGGCTCCATTCCAACGGCAAGCGGTCGGCGTCGGGAAAGATCTCGGGGAAGGTCGCGCTCAACGGACCCGACCCCGAGCGGGTCGACCGGGTCCGAGGCAAGTTCGACGTCGACCTCGACGACGCCTCGCTCGTCGAGATGCCGGTCTTCAAGGAGCTCGACCGCTTCCTCGGCTCGGCGAGGGGGGGAGGGCTGTTCGAGGACGGCGACGCGAAGGGGACGATCTTCAACCGGACGCTGTTCGTCGAGCAGATGACGCTCAGGGGCCGCCTGCTCCAGGTCCACGCGACGGGGACGATCACGCTCGACGGCGGCCTGAACCTGGAAGTCCTCGTCAACACCAACGAGATCATCCCCCAGTCCGGTCTGGCGCTCATCGGGATCATCCCCGGGCTCGGTCAGGCCCTCGGCCGGGGCGAGGAGGCGCTGCTCCGGGTCGCCAACTTCCTCGAAAACCGCCTGCTCAAGTTCCGCGTCTCGGGGACCATGAACAACCCGAGCGTCAAGCTCGACGCCGGGATCGCTGTGGGCGACACGGCCGCCGGCTTCTTCTCGGGAGTCCTCAAGGTGCCGATGGGGGCCTTGCGATAAACCCCATGCCCTTCAGTCGCCCTCAGGTCGACAGTCGCAGCGGCGGGCCCTGGTCTCCTCACCCCTTGCGGGCCGACGACTCGACTCATTTTCGGGCGAGGTCCGAGCAGCGTCCCAACCCTTTGGACTGCGGGAGCTTGCTCCCGCTTTCCTCCGAGGGGCTTGCCCATCGCCACTCCGACCCGGCCTCACAGGCCCGCGGAGCAAGCTCCGCGAAGAAAAGCGGGAGCAAGCTCCCGCACTCCAAAGGGACCGGATTGAAGCGGAAACGACGCGACCCGGGCCGGACCTCGAGATCGAGATCCGGCCCGGGTCGGGCACGTGTCGAGTTCTCTCGCCCGATCAGCGGCGTTTCACGTCGTCGGGCGCATTCTCGGCGACCTGCGGGCGACCGCTGAGGGCGTTCGGCTTGCGGACCTGGACCACCAGGTCGCGGAAGCTCTGCCGGGTCGTGGGGTCGATCTGGTCCTGCCTGAGGACCACCGAGCACGCCCAGTTCGGGTAATTCTCGACCATCTGGCCCATCAGCGAGATGAACCAGCCGGCCTCCTGGACCTGGTCTTCGAGGACTTTCTCCAGGAGCGGACGGACGGTCTTGGCCAGGGCCTTCCAGCCCTTCGAGTCGACCTTGACGTACGCCTCGACGTCGTGCTGAATCCAGGGCTCGCCGTTCACCTCGCGATAGAATCCGGTGTGGACGATGAGCAGGATTCGACCGCTCAGCCGGGCGGCGCCCCGGGGGCTGACGTAGTCGAGGTCGCTCAGCAGGACGTGGAGCTTGGGCGAGCGGTAGAGATATTCCCACGTCGCGGTGGTCCCGGCGCCGTCGGTCCCCTGATATTTATTGGCGTCGATCCGCCGGAGCTTGACGGGCGAGGCCGCGAGGTCCTGCCAGAGGGCCAGGGTGACGGCGGGCTCGTTCATCAGGCTCAGGTAAGTCTTGGAGTTGCACGGGAACGTATCGGCCGGCGCCTTGCGGTGCATCGTATGATCGCGGATGATCTCGACCACCGACTCCCGATGCTGGGGCGGGATCTTGTCGAGCGGGACGACCTGGGCCGGGTCGAGCGTTCGAGGCCCGGCGGGCGAGGCCTTCGGCGGCGCGATGGCGGCCAGGAGGCCGACGAGGCCGAAGACGAAGGTCGCCACCTTGCGGCGGGTCGCGAGCGGAGTCATGAGCGCTCCCGGGAAGAATCGGGCGGCCCCATCCACGCGGCCGGGAAGTCCCTCCCGAAACCGGCTTGGTCCGCTCCTTATTGATCGGCCCGCCGCGCCTTTTTCCTGACCATCGGGCGCCCGATTGGCCCGATTCTCCAGGACCTCCGGGAAGTCCTGGCGCTTTGCGGGCGAGTCGTCCGCGCCCTGGACATCGCGAAGTGGCCTTGCCGCCCTCCGGCCTCTCATTATGATGTCGCCCCGTAGGGGTCGGAGGAGTCGAGACTTGGCACGGAGGCGACCATGACTGGGCGACGACGGATTTGGGTGGCGATCGCCGGGATTCTGGCCGTGGCGATCGTCGGATCGGGGGTGGCCTGGCTCGCCCGGCCGGCCCGCCGCGACGGACTGGCCCAGCCGACGACGAAGGCCCCGACACTCTCCGAGAGGCTCGGGCGGGGCGACACGACGGCCCTGAACTCGCTCTGCCAGGAGATCCTGTCGAAGGCCAACAAGGCACCGGTCGCGATCGGGGAGGCGGAAGGGCCGGAGACGGTCGAGGTCCTCCAGGGGCTCCGGGCCGGCTTCATGAAGTTCCCGGCGATCGGCCGGGCCTCGGCGATCTCGGCCTCCGGCCACCTCTTCGACCGATTCGGGGTCGAGCCCGCCCCGAACGCCTGGATCGACGCCCTCCAGCCGATCCACGACATCCTGATCGCGGGCCTGGCGGACGCCAGCTCCGCCGTCCGGACCGCCGCCCTGACCGAGATCGGCCGGCGCTGGAGCTGGCTCCCGGGCCGGACGATGACGCCGTTCGAGGAGCACACGCTGGCGGACTGGAAATGGGCCGTCTACCGCCCGGCGGTGCGCTGCCTTTCGGACCTCAACCCGCAGTCGAGGGCGGCGGCGGTGGTCTGCATCGGCTCGGTCACGATCGAATCGCTGGCCCTGCCCGCCGTGGCCAACGTCGAGTATCCCGACGACGCGGGCGTCCGGTACAAGGCGCTCATGACCTTCGCCAATCGTCCCAGCCTGCTGAGCGTCGACGCGGTCCTGAAGCGGCTCCACGACCCGGCCACGGGCGTCAAGGAGCTGGCCGAGCTGATCCTCAAGGGGCGCGGCCTGACCCGGGAGCAGATCGCCCTCGGCCGCCAGATGTTCGACTCCAGGCCCGAGGTCCGGGCTTCGGTGATCCCGATGCTCAAGCAGCGGACCGACATCGACACCGACGTCTGGATGCTCCAGCTCTCGCACGACGCCGATGACACCGTCCGGGCCAAGGCCGTCGAGGCCCTGGTCGACCGAGACACCCCGGAGGTCGATAGTCGGCTCAAGGAGATGGCCTCGTCCGACACCTCGGCCAGCGTCCGCGCCGCCGCCGGCAAGCACGTGGCCCGCTCGAAGCCCGACGAGACGGCCGCCCTGCCCCCCCTGCCCGGCTCGACCAGCCTGAATCCCAAGGCCAACTGAGCTAAGGATCACCCATTCAACAACTTCCCTTTTTGGAGTGCGGGAGCTTGCTCCCGCCTTGTCCCCGGGAGCTTGCTCCCGGCGGCGGACGCCCGACAGATCCGGGAGCAAGCTCCCTCCGGGTAAGCGGGAGCAAGCTCCC
>JAJYDH010000236.1 GCA_021777685.1 Planctomycetota bacterium
TGGGCGGCGAGCCGATCTCCGTCGCGGAGCTGGACGACCTGATCGCCTACCTCAAGAGCCTGTGACGCCGGCGGATTCCGGCCGGGATAGGGCCCTATGCCGTTGAATGAGCCTAAACCTGGTTCGAGAAGGTATTTCTGGCTCCCTCTCCCTCGGGGAGAGGGATGGGGTGAGGGGCATGGCACGTCGGCGAACGGTCGAAACGAGCATTTTCCGCCGCCTCTGGTCCCGCGACGCCCCTCGCCACCGGCCCCTCTTCAAGACGGAGAGGGGAGACAGAAATGCCTCTGGCCCAAGTCGTTAGGATCATTCAACAATATTGGGATATCGCCCATCGCGGGAGGCCCCTGGCCCGTGCTCTTGAGACAATCTCATCCCCCGAGATCGCCACCGCCCTCGCGATCGCCTCGACCTTCCTGGCCGCCCGTTATCTGGGAGCGGCAGCCGGCGCGGTCATTTCGGGGCTCTGGGTGGCGTTCCTCGGCCTTTCCTGGAACCGTCAGACCCACGACCTCGGCCGGTCGGTCGAGCATTTTTCCCGGCTCGCCCTGCTCGACGACCTGACTGGGCTCGCGAACGACCGGAGTTTCCGGGAGGGGCTGGCGATGTACACCGACCAGGCCGGCGAACCGGCCGGGCCGCTCTCGCTCGTCCTCATCGATGTCGACGGCTTCAAGTCCTACAACGACAGCTTCGGCCACCCGGCGGGCGACGAGGCCCTGAGGGCGTTCGGCCGGTGCCTGGTGGCCAGCTCGACCGGGGATGTCCGGGTCTACCGGGTCGGCGGCGACGAGTTTGCCCTCATCCTCCCGACGACCGGCCGTTCGGCGGCGCGAGAAGTCGCCGAATCGGTCCGGGTCGCCATCGGCCGACAAGCCTGGCCGCTCCGGCCGATCACGGCGAGCTTCGGCGTGGCCTCACTCGCCGACGGCCCCGACCTGATGGAAAGGGCCGACCGGATGCTCTACCGGGCCAAGGCGATGGGCGGCGATCGGGTTGTCGTCGATCAGCCGGAAGATGACCGGACGAAGCCCGATTGATCGGCCGACGGCGAGGTCCCGTCCTCGGGCCTCCGGAGGCGAAGCCTCGGGGCGATCCCCGAGCGTCGGGCGTCTTCCAGGGCCTCGTAGACCGAGACGATGGGCGGCGGATGCACCAGCCCGAACGCCCGATCGGCCCGGTCGCCCCGGACGTGGAGCCGGAGGAAGCCCCCGGCGACCGCCGCCTCGGAGACCTCAATCCACCGCCCGCCCGAGAGCCGGTCCACCATCCCGGCGGCCCGGCAGACCGGACGTTCGATGAGGTCCGGCAGGGGGAGGATCGTCCTCGGCCAGCCCGTGACCCGCCCGACCAGCCGGGCCAGGTCCGCGAAGCTCAGGTAGGGTCCCACCAGGGCGTAGCGTTGCCCAGGCTCGCCCGACTCAAGGGCCCGACGATGGGCGATCGCGGCCACCCGGGCGTCGACGATCGGGATGCCGCCGCCGGGCAAGAACGCCAGGGGGCTCCGGGCCATCAGCAGGAGCAGGCTCGTCGAGGTGGGCTTCGGGTCGCGAGGGCCGATCACCATCCCCGGGCAGAGGGCCACGCCGGGCAGGCTCCCGCCCAGGCCGTCGAGGATGATCGCCTCGGCCTCGCGCTTGGTCCGCTCGTAGGGGGATCGGACGCGCTCCAGGTTCCAGGGCGTCGACTCGTCGGCGGGCGCCTCGGCAGTCCCGGCGGCCAGGGTGTGGAGGGTGGAGGTGTAGACCAGCCGCTCGACCCCCGACGCGATGGCGTCGGCCAGGAGCCCCCGGGTGGCTTCCACGTTCACCGAGGCCCCTTCACCCCGGGGGTCGGACCCCAGGCTGACCCAGCTCGCGGAGTGGATCACGCCCCGGACGCCCGCCAGGGCGCGTCGGCGGTCGGAGGCTTCGCGGAGGTCGCCGACGGACCACTCGATCGGCGGGTCTCCGGGCCGTTCGACGGGCGGCCGACGCGTCAAGCCCCGGACCCGATGCCCGGCGCGGGCCAGCTCGCGGGCGACATGCCCCCCCACGAAACCCGAGGCCCCCGTCACCAGGACCGGCCACTCGCCCGGGTCGATCGCCCGCCCCTGCCCGATCAACGCCCGGCCTGCCGGAAGACGGTCGGATCGGGCTGCCAGAGGTAGAGGAACGTCGGCGCCTTGCTCCGGTCGAGCCCCGGATAGCTGAACGGGACGATGTCGCCCTGGATCGGCGCGTTCGGGGTGATTGCGTAGATCGAGTGGGTGGGATAGCCGGGCCGCTGGAACAGCACGACCTCCGCGCCGCTCGTCCCGCCCAGGCGCTCGGCCTCGGCGATCGCCTCGTGGACGTAACCCAGGCGGTCGACCATGTGGTGGGACAAGGCCGTCGAGGCCGCGACCACCCGGCCGTCCTCGATCGCCTTCCGGTCGTCTTCCGTCATGCCGGGCCTTCGCTTGCCGACCCGGTCGCGGAACCGGTCGCGGAAGCCGTCGACCAGCTCCTGGAAGAGCTGCCTGGAACCGTCGTCGAGCGGCGTCGTCACGCTGCCCATGTCGACCATCGGGCCGGCCTTGACCGGGTCGGCCGTCAGGTTGAGCTGGGCCATCGCATCCTGAAGGTTGTAGTGATTGATGAGGGCGCCGATGCCGCCGGTCAGGCTCGTGGGCAGCGCCACGACCTCGTCCCCGCCGACGGCGAGATAATAGGCCCCGGCCGTGGCGACGTCCATCAGGCAGCAGACGACCGGCTTGCCCGTCTCGTCGCGGAACCGGCGAAGCTCGTCGGCCATGATGTCGCAGGCCGTCACGCCGCCGCCGGGGCTGTTGATCCGGACGACCACCGCGCGGACCCGGGGGTCGGCCGCCGCCGCCTCCAGCTTCTCGCGGAACGACGCGACCGGGTTCTCGCCGACCGAATACAGGCCCGTCAGGTTCTGGTTGAACAGCAGCCCGTCCACGTCGACCAGCCCGATCCGGAGCGCCTCCGGCCCCGAGTGCGAGCCCCGGACCACGACCGCGGTCATCGGGCCGGGGTCGGGAGCCGTGGCGAGCTTGACCTCGACCGAGCCCCGGACCGCGGCGTCGGCCACCACCCGGGCATCCGCGTCGACCTTCGCCTCCCCCCGGAACCGACCGGAGACGGGAAGTGGGTGGCAGCCCGACAGGCCGGCCAGGGCCAGGGCCAGGGCCAGCGCCCATCCCCCGGCGCGATTCTTGCGGCCAGTCGTCCTCATCGCTCGCGACCCTCCCGCCGGCTTTCGTGCGTTACCCTCTAGTCATCGGACCCCCGGGCGGAAAACTTGCCCGGCGGCCCCTCCCAATCAGGAAAAGTCCCCCATGCGTCTCGACTGTTTCCTCCCGATCCTGCTGGCCTTCGCCCTCGGTCCCGGGGGTCATGCCGACAACCCGGTCTTCAAACAAGTCGTGTCCGAGGGGCTGACCCTGGAAGGCACGACCGTCCTGCTGCCCGAGCCCAGCCTCGCCGACGGGCTGGACGCCGAGAGGTCGATGGCCGTTCTCCGGAAGATCGCCGGCGACGACAGGGCCGCGAAGGAACTGCTCCGCGACTCGGTGACCGCCCCCTTCATCCTCAAGACCCGCGACGTCACGGCCGGCGGCTCGACCGTCCGGGTCGCCGATCTCTGGTTCGTCGTCCACGCCAGGATCGAGGACATCGACCCCGACCGCGTCCTCCGCCAGGCCGACGGCAAGCCCGTGGAGGCCGGCAACATGCGGTTCGAGAACAAGTTCCTCTCCGACCGGGACCTGTCCGACCGGAAGATCGAGCCCCTGCCCCCCCTGGACGGCCGGACGGAATGGTACACCCACCTGACCGGCCGGCTCCTCGACCGGATCAAGGTCGAGTCGACCGACCGGGCCGTCGTCACCCGCTCGGCCGAGTCTCTGGTCGTCGCCTCCCGGACCGATCAAACCTTCGACGAGGACGGAGCGTATCCTAATCGGTGGACGACGCTGGCCCGGAAGGGCGTCGAGGAGACGTTCGGGCCGCCCCGCAAATACGCCGGGGGGCAGAGCTACGCGAAGATCACCCGGCTGGCCGCCGAGCCGGGGGCCCTGCTCGTCGAATCGCACTTCGCGTTCGTCGAGCCGCTCGACTGGTTCCAGGGCAATCCCATCCTGCGTTCCAAGTTCGGGGTCATCGCGCAGGAACAGATCCGCCAACTTCGCCGGGAGATCGCCAAGAATCCAGGACGCGGGACGTCCGCCGGCCGATCAAAAGTCAAGGAGTGATGCGGGAGTCGTTCCGGATCGACCGACACGGCAGACGACCCCCAGGCTACCCATTTTAGCCAGCCGGCCGCCTTCCTTGTCGATCGCGTGTTATGTTTCAAGGCGCGTGGGCTTGCTCCGAGGATTCAGGACCTTCGCCGGGACTTGCTCGCCATCCGCTGGATCTCATCGGCGTGGGGCGAACGCGGGACTCGGTGTGAAGGCCCGCGCCCCGGCCTGCTCGCAGGGAGTTGACGCGAGACATGAGACGTCCCGAACCCCGCATCCTCGCTTATGCGCCGGGCGAACTGGAGGGAGCCGGTGTCGTGGCCGCGGCGTGCCGGTCGGGGGCCCTGGGCGTCCTCGACATCGCCCGATCGTTCGACGCCCGCGGAGCGAGCGTGGCCATCGAGGGCCTGGCCCGTCGATCGGGTCGCCGGTTCGGCCTGCGGGTCCTCGCGTCGGCCCTCCCGGAAGGGTGGCTCGATACGTTGCCCCCGGCGGCGGACGTGGTCATCGTCGTCGAGGAGCCCGGCCGCGACCTGGCCGGGGCACTGGCCGGAATCCGGCGATCGGGGCGGCGAGCCTGGGCCGAGGTGACGTCGCGACGCTCGGCCTTGGAGGCCGCCGCGTCTGGCGCCGAGGGCCTGATCGTCGCCGGCCACGAGGCAGGGGGCCGGGTCTCGGACGACTCCGCGTTCATCCTCCTCCAGGCGACCCTCGGCCGGACCGACCTGCCGGTCTGGGTCCGGGGCGGCGTCGGGCCCCACGTCGCGGCGGGATGCGTGGCGGCGGGCGCGGCGGGCGTGGTGCTCGACGGGGCCTTGCTCCTGGCCCGGGAGTCGCCCTTGCCCGAGCCGGCCCGCGAGCGGATCGCCCGATGGGACGGTAGCGAGACGACGGTCATCGGCCCGCCCGGCGGCCTCCGGGTCCGCGTCCACGCCCCGCCCGGCTCGACCTCGCTGGCGAGACTCCGGGCGGCGGCCTCGGACGACGCCGAGGGATGGCGGGCCGCCGTCCTCGACGAGGTCGGATGGGGGCCCGGCCGGGCCTGGCCCGTCGGCCAGGACGCCGCGCTCGCGGGCGGCCTGGCCCGCCGCCACGTCACGGCGGGCGGGATCATCCAGGCCGTCGGACGGGCGATTGATCGGGGCCTTGCCGAGGTCCGGTCGTGCCGGCCGCTGGCCGAGGGCTCGCCGATGGCGACCTCGCTTGGCACGCGGTTCCCGATCCTCCAGGGGCCGATGACCCGCGTCAGCGACGTCGTCGAGTTCGCCGAGGCCGTCGCGGGCGGGGGTGCCCTGCCGTTCCTGGCCCTGGCCATGCTCCGGGGGACCGATGTCTCGGACCTGCTCCGCAAGGCGCGAGGGTCGCTCGCCGGCAGCCCCTGGGGCGTGGGCGTGCTCGGGTTCGTCTCGCCCGACCTGCGGGCCGAGCAGATCGCCGCGATCCTGGACGCGAGGCCCCCGTTCGCCCTGATCGCGGGCGGGCGGCCCGACCAGGCCCGCGAGCTGGAACGCGCGGGGATCTCGACATTCCTGCACGTCCCTTCGCCCGGGCTGCTCGGCCAGTTCCTCCGCGACGGCTCGCGGCGGTTCGTCCTGGAGGGGCGCGAGTGCGGCGGGCACGTCGGCCCCCGGTCGAGCTTCATCCTCTGGGAGCAGGCCGTCGGCGTGCTCCTCGCCGCGATCGAGCGGGGCGTCCCCGCCGGGGAGATCCACGTCGCCTTCGCCGGCGGCATCCATGATGGCCGGTCGGCCGCCCTCGTCTCGGCGCTGGCGAGCCCCCTGGCGGCGCTGGGCGTGAAGGTCGGCGTGCTGGTCGGCACGGCCTATCTGTTCACGAGCGAGGCCGTGAGCACCCGGGCGATCGTCGGCCGGTTCCAGGACGAGGCCATCCGCTGCGAGTCGACCGTCCTGCTGGAGACCGGCCCGGGCCACGAGGTCCGCGTCGGCCCGTCGCCGTTCGTGGCGAGCT
Organism: Planctomycetota bacterium; assembly: GCA_021777685.1. Taxonomy (GTDB): domain Bacteria; phylum Planctomycetota; class Planctomycetia; order Isosphaerales; family Isosphaeraceae; genus Tundrisphaera. The sequence continues at coordinate 6,194 of JAJYDH010000236.1, forward strand.
TCGAGGCCGAACGTCGCCGACTGGCGGCCGAAGGGACCTCGCACGAGGCCGCCCGCGAGGCCCTGGAACGGCTCAACGCCGGCCGGCTCCGGGTCGCGACCAAGGGGGTCGACCGCTCCGAAGGCGCCGGCTCGCCGCTGGTTCAGGTCGCGGACGCCGATCAGTTCGACCGGGGTATCTACATGCTCGGCCAGGTCGCCACGCTCCGCGACCGCGTGACGACCGTGGAGGAGTTGCACCGCTCGATCGCCGAGGGGGGCGTCTCGGTGGTCGAAGAGACCAGGCCGGAAGCCGCCGAGATCCCGTCGCGGCCCTCGGACATCGCGATCGTCGGGATGTCGGCGATCATGCCGGGCGCCGGCGATGTCCGGACGTTCTGGGAGAACACGCTCCGGGGGTTCGACGCGATCACCGAGGTCCCCGCCGACCGCTGGGACTGGCGGCTCTACTATGACGCCGACCCCAAGGCCCCCGACAAGATCGTCTCAAAGTGGGGCGGATTCGTCCCCGACGTCCCCTTCGACCCGCTCCGCTACGGGATGCCCCCGGCGAGCCTGCCGTCGATCGAGCCCGTGCAATTGCTCCTCCTGGAGGCCACCCGCGCCGCGATCGAGGATGCCGGCTATGCCGAACGCCCGTTCGCCCGCGAGCGGACCGCCGTGGTCCTCGGCATGGGCGGCGGGGCGGCCCAGCTCGCGATGGGCTACGCCTTCCGGTCGTACCTGCCGATGCTCGACACCGTCCGCCCGGGCGCGGGGAGCGACGCCCTCAGGGCGTGCGAGGGGCTGCTCCCCGAGTGGACCGAGGACTCGTTCCCGGGCTTCCTCCTGAACGTGGCGGCCGGGCGGGTCGCCAACCGCTTCGACCTCGGGGGCGCGAACTACACGGTCGACGCCGCCTGCGGGTCGTCGCTGGCGGCGGCGGCGCTGGCGGTCCGCGAGCTGGAGACCGGCTCGGCCGACGTGGTCCTCCTGGGCGGGGCGGACACGGTCCAGAACCCTTTTACTTACCTCGCCTTCAGCAAGACGCAGGCGTTCTCCCCGCGCGGTCGCTGCCGGCCGTTCGACGCCTCGGCCGACGGGATCGTGATCAGTGAGGGCGTGGCCGTCCTCGTCCTGAAGCGCCTGGCCGACGCCGAGCGCGACGGCGACCGGATCTACGCGGTCATCAAAGGGCTGGGCGCCTCGTCCGACGGCCGGGCCAAGGGCCTGACCGCCCCCAGCCCCGATGGCCAGGTCCGGGCGTTGAATCGGGCCTACGCCAAGTCGGGGGTCGGGCCTTCGACCGTCGGCTACGTCGAGGCCCACGGGACGGGCACGGCGGTCGGCGACGTGGTCGAGGTCAACGCGATCTCGGGGGTCTACCGAGAGGCCGGCGTGGCCTCCGGGTCGGTCGCGCTCGGCTCGGTCAAGTCGATGATCGGCCACACCAAGTGCGCCGCGGGGCTGGCCGGGCTCATCAATGCCTCGCTGGCCCTCCACCACAAGGTCCTGCCGCCGACGATCGGCGTCGAGGCGCCGAACCCGAAGGCGGACCTGGCTGACGGCCCGTTCTCGGTCAACACGCGGGCCCGACCCTGGCTCCATGCCGACCCCGAGGTCCCGAGGCGGGCGGGCGTGAGCGCCTTCGGCTTCGGCGGGACCAACTTTCACGCCGTCCTGGAGGCCTACGAGGGCAATCTCGCGCCGCCAAAGGCACCGGCCCGCGATTGGCCGGCCGAGCTGTTCGTCTGGCGGGGCGACGACTCGGGCAAGCTCCTGGAATCCCTCGACCGGCTGGCGAGGTCGCTCGACGCCGGCGCCCGGCCCGCCCTCCGCGACCTGGCCCGCGCCGTCAACGCCGCCCATCCCCCGACTTCCGGGCCGGTCCCGACCCTGGCCATCGTCGCCGGCTCGCTCGAAGACCTCCGCGACAAGATCCGATCGGCGCGGGCCGCGATCGCCTCGAAGGCCGGAAAAATCGACGACCCTCGCGGCCTCTTCTATGAAGAAACGCCGAGGTTCCACGGCCAACCTGTCGCGTTCCTCTTCCCCGGGCAGGGCTCGCAGTCGCCCGGGATGCTGGCCGAACTGGCGATGGCCTTCCCCGAGGTCCGCGAGGCATTTGACGACTTCGACGCCGCACTGGCGAGCCGGGGCCGGCCCCGCGTCGGCCCGCTGGTCTTCCCCTTGGTCGAGACAGATCGAAACCGGGCGGCCCTGCAATCGACCGACGTGGCCCAGCCGGCCCTGGGAGCCGCCGGTGTTGGACTGCTCCAACTGTTGAGGAGCCTGGGCATCGTGCCCGATGTCGTCGCCGGCCACAGCTTCGGCGAGCTTGTCGCGCTCCACGCCGCCGGGGCGCTCTCGGCCGATGGCCTGGCCGAGCTGGCCCACGAGCGAGGGCGGCTGATGCTCGCCGCCCTCGGCGACGACCCCGGCTCGATGGCCGCGATCGCCGCCGGTCCCGAGGATGTTTCCCGGCTGATCGCCGGCCTGGATGGCGTCCTGGCCGTCAACGAGAACGGCCCGAGGCAGACGATCGTTGCGGGCCCTCGCGATGGGGTGGCACGGGCGATCGAACGGGCGAAGGGCGCGGGCCTCCAGGCCCGGGAATTGCCCGTCGCGGGCGCCTTCCACACGGGCCGGGTCGCCGGCGCGAGCGGGCCGCTGGCCGACGTCGCGGCCCGGCTGATCGACTCGGCCCCCGATCGCCCGGTCTACTCCAACCTCGACGCCTCGGCGCATCCGTCCGATCCCGCCGCGATCGCAATGCGGCTCGGCGAGCACGTCGCCAGGCCGGTCCGGTTCGCGCCGATGGTCGAGGCGATGCACCGCGACGGGGCCCGGATGTTCGTCGAGGTGGGGCCCGGCTCGGTCCTCGCGCCGCTGGTCGGGTCGATCCTGGGCGACCGGCCCCACCTGGCCGTCTCGTGCGACTCGCCGTCCAGGCCCGGCCTCCCGACATTGCTCCACGCGCTGGCCCGGCTGGTCGTCGCGGGCGTGCCGGCCCGGCTCGACCGGCTGACCGCCAGGAGGTCGGATCGGCCGCTCGACCTGTCGAAGCTCCCCCCCGGCGACGGATCACCGGCCACCTCGCCCGCGACCTGGCTCGTCAACGGCTCGCGGGCACGGCCGATTGCACAGCCCGAGCCCCGCCGGCTCGGCCAGGGGCCGGCCCTCCCGCTCCCCTCCCCGGAGCCGAGGCCGACCGCGCCCGCCGCGCGGAACGGCTCGAC
>JAJYDH010000237.1 GCA_021777685.1 Planctomycetota bacterium
TCTTTGCCGAGCGGCCCGACGTCCTTCGGCTTCCACGACTCCAGGACCGTGCCGCCGGTGACGCTGAAGATCCCCAGCCGGAGCGGCGGCCCGGCCGGGCTCGCGGCCGTCGCCGCCCGCATCAGGCCCGGGGCCATCGCTTCGAGGTACGGCAAGCCGAGGAAGGCGCCGGCGCCTCGGAGGACCGCCCGGCGGGACAGGGGGACGCCCTTCTTGATCGTCATGGCGACTCTCCGGGTCTCGGTTCGCGGCCTTCGAGGGTCCGCCGGTACTGGAACGGCACGCTCCGCGCGACCCCGAGCACCAGGGTCGAGAACCTGTGGCCGTCGCGTTCGAGGTCGGCCAGGATCTGGCGGGTGGCGCACTCGTCGTCCCCCTGGACCTCGCGGGCCAGGGCGTACGAGAGCATCCGCTCGATCAGGTTCCGCTCGAAGTCGCCCTTGCGGGCGAGGATGATCGTCTTCAATTCATCGGCGCCGTTGAATGTCTCGCCGCCCGGGAGCTTGCCGGTCGCGTCGAGCGGCCGGCCGCCGGACTCGGTCCGCCAGCGGCCGACGGCGTCGTAATTCTCCAGGCCGTAGCCCAGCGGGTCGATCTTCGCGTGACATGCGGCGCACTCGGCCTGCCGGGCGTGCTGGGCCATCTGCTCGCGGAACGACCTCGGGGCCTCCCCCTTCTTCCGCTCCTCGGGGAGCTTGCCGGCGTCGGGCGGCGGCGGGGGCGGCGGGGTGCCGAAGACGACCTCCAGGATGTACTTGCCCCGGAGGGTCGGGCTGGTCCTCGAGGTGTGCGAGGTCATCGCCAGGACGCTCCCCATCCCCAGCAGCCCCCCCCGGTGCGAGCCGGGCGGCAGGGCGACCCGGCGGATCTCGCGGCCCTCCACGCCCGGGATGTCGTAATGCTTCGCCAGGTCCTGGTTCAAGTAGGCGTAGTCGGCGTCGAGCAGGTCGAGGACGCTCCGGTCGTCCTGGCGGAGCCGGTCGAAGAAGGTGATCGTCTCGTCGCGGAGGTCCCGGCGGAGGTTGCCGTTGAAGGTCGGGAAGAACTCGGTGCTGGGCCGGGCGTTGGCCAGCTTGCCGACCTGCAACCACGCCTCGGCGAAGTTGTCCGTCAGCGCCTTGGCCTTCGGGTCGAGCAGCATCCGCCGGACCTGGGCCTCCAGGGTCGAGGGGTCGGACAGCTTGCCCCGATCGGCCAGGTCGGAGAGCGAGGCGTCGGGCATCGTCGACCAGAGGAAGTACGACAGCCGGACGGCCAGCTCGTGGTCGGTCACCTTGTAGGAGACTTCCGGGCCGACCGAAGCCCGGTCGCGCTCGACCCGGAACAGGAAGAAGGGCGAGACCAGCGCCGCCTTGATCATCGACCGGGCCGAGTCGTCGTATTTCACGCCCTTCGAGGCCGAGCGGTCGAAGAGGGCGAGGTAGCGCGCGATTTCCTCATCGGCCACCGGGCGGCGGTAGGCCAGGCGGAGGAACCGGGCGATGACCTTGCGGGCGGCCTCGCGGTCGGGCAGGTCGGGGCCGGGCCGGGCGACGATGAGGGCGTCGAGGGCCTTCTTGTTCTTCGGCTTCTCGAAGACGAATTCGAGGGCCTTGTCGGCGGCGGCGAAGTACTTCTCCAGCAGGACGGGCGGGAGGATCAGGGCCTCGGCCAGGTTCGCGAAGGCCGATCCCGAGCCTTCGCCGTCGCTCGGCATCCCGACGACCTCGGCCGACCGGAATTCGACGCCGAGGAGGTCGCGAAGGGTCCGGTCGTACTCGTCGCGGGTCAGCCGGCGGACCGGCGGCGGGCCGGGGTCGATCGACGAGGGGTCGTTGCAATCGAAGGAAGAGACGGCCGCCTTGAGCCAGCCGACGACCTTCTCGCGGGCCTCGGGCGCGACTCCGGGCTCGCCCTCCGGGGGCATCTCCAGCGTCTCGACCTGCTCGACCACCCCCCGCCAGACCTTCCGACGCCGGCGGACCGACGCCTCGTCGTCCAGCTTCGAGAAGTCGACCCCGCCCTTCGCCTTCGCCGGCCCGTGGCACTTGACGCAATGCCTGGCCAGGAACGGCCGGACCTCGTCGCGGAACGTCGAAGGGTCGGGCCCCGCCCCTCGGACGACCCCGGCCAGCGTCATCCCCCCGACCAGCACCGCCAGCCCGATCCGCATTCGCACCCCTCCGCGCGGGCGTCCGCCCCGGCCTCCGAGCTTGGTTGGACCTTTGTTGATCTCATTAGAGGGGAAACGGAGATTGGATGCAAGTGATCCCGCAGGCGAGGCCGCTCGGTCGGTTCCAAGACGAACCCAATTCGGCCACAAGTCCAATATTTGCAGAAGGTTTTGCGTCGATCGTCCGGCCCGGATGGGCGGTCGCGCGGATCGCCAGGCGGGCGGGCCGGGCCGTCCAACACGAACCCAATTTCCCGATCCAGGGCGATCCGAGGAGGTCAATCGCGCTCGCCCGGCCGCGAGCCCGACCGGTCGGCCGGCGGGTCTCGTCGCCCCTGGGCGAAAACGAACCCAATCCGGCCGCGAGCCCGGGACAATCTGGCTCGTCGGGACGGGTTTATCTTCGCCCGGCGGGGCGGTCGGATATCCGCCTTTTTCGGAAAATCGACGGGATCGGGTCAGACCGGGCGGGCGAAGAGGGTCTCCAGGGCGGGGACGTGGTCGTGGCGGAGGTCGGTCTTGCCGAACCCGGGCAGGGCGCCGAGGGACTGGGCCTCGGCCTGGGCGTCCTCGTAGTTGCTCACGAGCATCACCGGGACGTGGGCCAGCTCGGGGTCGGCCTTGATGGCGCGGATCAGGTCGAGGCCCTCGGAGCCGTCGCCGTCGAAGACCCGGTTGACCAGGACGAGGTCGAACTCGCCGGCGCGGAGCGTCACCAGCGCCTCGCTCAGGGTGTTGGCCCCGGCGACCTCGGCCCCGTAGGTCTTCGAGAGGTGCCGGGTCATCGAGTTGTGGTCGAAGGAGCACTGGCCGACGGAGAGGATGCGGGGCTTGTCCATGATCGGATCTCCCTGGGCGGACGACCGGGCGCTGCCGTAACTCAAATTGTTCGAGGCCGGCCCTCGCCCCGTCAATGGGTGGGCCACCCCGGAGCCCGGGTCGATCATCCGGGATGGCCGGCCGGGATCGTCGACGGCTCTCCCTTGAGTCGCCCGTCCTCGATCTCGAGCACGAGGTCGTCGGGGGTGATGAACCGGCGGTCGTGGGTGACGATCACCAGGGTGCCGTTGCCGGCGAGCTGGCGGTCGCGGAGGAGCTGGACGATCCGGTCGCCGCCGGCGCGGTCGAGGTTGCCGGTCGGCTCGTCGGCGTAGATCACGATCGGGTCCTTGATGAGGGCCCGGGCGATCGCCACCCGCTGCTGCTCTCCGCCGGACATCTGCCGGGGGCGGCGGTTCAGCCGGTTGCCCAGGCCGACCTCCTTGAGCAGGTCGGCCGCCTTCGACCGCAGCTCGGGCGTGAGGCCGGTCGGGATGTACGGCAGGAGCACGTTCTCGACCGCCGTGAGGTTATTGATCAGGTTGTACGACTGGTAGACGAACCCCACCCGGTTGCGGCGGAAGCCGTCGCGCTCGGATTCCGGGATCGTCGTGATGTCCTGGCCGGCGACGCGGATCGACCCCGAGGTGGGCAGGTCGAGCGCCGCGAGCAGGTAGAGCAGCGTGCTCTTGCCCGAGCCCGACGGGCCGACGATGAACGTGCAGGTCCCCTCGGGGACCCGGAACGTCACGCCTCGGAGGGCCTCGACGACCTCATCTCCGCTCAGGAACGACTTGTGGACGTCGACGGCCTCGATCATCACGGCAGGAAGCTCCGCGCCCGCGAATCTCAGATCAAATATCTCAGGTCTGAAATCCGAGATCCGAAATCATGCAGGTGTTTGGGTCGGGGAAGGCCGGGTCACATCACGCTGTGGCGGATCGCGTCCATCGGGGTCATCCTCGACGCCTTCCACGCGGGGTAGAGGCCCGAGAGGGTGGCGATCGCCAGCGCCCCGGCGATGCTCAGGGCGACCAGGGCGGGGCTCAGGTCGAGCGAGAATCCCTGGAGGAGCCGGTTGACCACGAGCACCACGGCGATCGCCACCCCCGCGCCGATCAGCCCGGAGATGGCGCCCAGCAGGGCGCTCTCGGTCGTCACCAGGGTCAGGACGTCGCGGCGGGTCCAGCCGTTGGTGCGCATCACGCCGAACTCGACGAACCGCTCGGACGTGCTCATCAGCATCGTGTTGGCGATCCCCACCCCGCCGACGAGCATCGCCAGCCCGACCGCCATGAGCAGGAACTGGTCGAGCCGGCCCATGACGGCGCCCAGGGTGATGTTGAACTGCGAGATCCGCTGGGCCTTGACGCCGGGGACGGCCCGCTCGATCCGGTCGGCGATCTCGTCGGTCTGGGTGTCGTCCGTCGGCTCGACGACGTAGGTGGAGACGGAGTCGGGCTGCACCCCGAGCAGCTTGCGGGCCTCGCCGATGTCCATCACGATCGTCCCGTCGATCACCATCGAGCCGGTGGAGAAGATGCCGACGACCGTGAACTCCTTGGAGCCCAGCCTGATCGTCTGCCCGACCTTCTTGGGCTGGCCGTCGGGGCCCGGGTAGTCGCGGGCGATCTTGGCGCTGATGGCGACGTGGGGCTTGCCGATGTCGGTCACGTCCACCATCCGCCCGCCCCCCTTGGAGGCCGGCAGGATCGACTGGGCGATCGTGGCGTTCTTGAGCTTGCGGTGCTCGACGAGGTCCTGCCCCTCGACGGCGATCATGTTGACGAGGTTCTTCAGCCCCTGGTCCCTCGGCCGGGTGAGCAGGCCGATGGCCGAGCCCAGCGCCGCCCCCCCTCGGCCGTCGATCGGCGGCGAGACCTTCCAGACCTCGGTGGCGATGACCTTCAGGCCGGGGACCTTCCGCAGGGCCTCGCCCGTCCCGGGGGGCAGCTCGCTGAACACGGGCGCCAGGGCGTTCTCGCGGAGGACCATCAGGTCGTTCATCCCCGCCAGGGTGTCGCCCATCAGGTGGCGAATCCCCGCCGAGATGCTGAACAGCCCGAGGAACGCCAGCACCGGGATCGTCAGCCCGAGGATGGCCAGGCCCGTCCTCGAAGGCCGGGAAATGAGATTCTTCCAGGCGAAGGACCACATCATCGTGTCGGTTGCTCGCTCGCGACCTCTCGAACTCGGGACGGCCGGATGGCCGGGGTCACGATTATACTCGAAACCCGCGCCGTCGCACCCAACCCGTTCAAAATGGCCCCACTGCCGCAGCTTCGGATTGGTCGCATTTCCCGGTCATGGCAAATCGGCCGGGAATGGGTCATCGGGGGCTTGGGGAAGCGGGTTATCTCCCGCGTTAAGTCCTTCGCGGAGTTCGTCGAGGTCGGTGAGGTATCGTTGATGGACGGCCCAGCGATCGCGAAAGATGAACGCCTCGAATTTGACGAATGGGTGGACGCAACAATCCGCGATCGGCGCGGCTTCCAGAACCTCTTGCAACTCCGTCATGCAGGACAGCCCACGCGGCAAGTCGAAGTAGCGATAGCAGTCGTGTCGCCCCTTCTGATCGATCCGATCTTCGTACTTTTTCTTGAGATCGGCCCCGGACCGGTAACGGTACATGCTTACTCGATTTTTGGGATCTCGATCCCAGCGGCGAACCTACTCGTCGAGCGTGGCGAAGAAGTACGGGTCGGTGATCGCCAAATCCAGATCGGAGCCCGGTCCGAACCGGCGCCAGATCTTCCTCTTTTTACGATTCGGCGAGATGCTAAAGCCGATCTTCGTGCTCCCGCGAAACAGGAGGTGGTGAGGGTGAATGCCCGTCCTTTCGGCCAAGTAATCGAGGAATCTGGTATAGAGCCCGTAACTCGGAAACGCCATCGGCGTGCCCGGGATCAACCCATGGTTGATCAGTCGATCGGGGCACTCGAACGCCAGTCGCTTCACATCGCCCGGCGAGATGAGGACATGCCCGTGCTCGTCAAAGGCCATGAACCGGGGCCTCGGCGCGGCTGATCAGGACGACCGGCTGATTGTAATGGCCGTCCGCGGCGACGAGAGGGTCGTTGAATCGGAACCGGACCCGGTGATGGCAGTTCGGACACTTGAACACGTCTCCGCCGATCGAGCCATATTCCAGCCGGGGAATTTCATTGTGACAGTAGGGGCAGGGGTCGATATCGCGAAATGAGCAGATCGGGCAGATCGTCGCCGGCTCGGGCATGATCGAACCGCAGTTCACGCATTCCGTGCCGGCCCCTTCCGCGACGACATCAACCCTCGCCCTGCCCGCATACCCGTACTCTCGCAAGACCCGTTGGACTTCGGGCAACCGATCCGTCGCGAATTCAAAGTAAGCATTGTGATCGGCGTCCCGGCAAGTCCCGTGGGCCTCGCCATCCGGGTCGATCTCGACCGGGGAGTGTGCCCAGAGGTCGCGCCGGATATGGGCGGCCCTCCGCATGTCCTCGGCGGGATCTTGCGGGTTGTGGCGGATCGTGACTCGAACGCGCTTCATGACGAAGGTTCCCGATCTGGTTCCGAGTCGCTACCCGAATTATAGGGCAAGAGGTCAGCGGGGCGCCAGGCTTCCGGCCGGATCTCCGGCGCGGGCGGGCGATCCGCCCGCGTCTTCGATGGGCCTTTCGCTCACGCCCCGAACTTCTGGAGCCGGCCAGCGTGGGCCATCGCCAGCGGCATGATGTCCTTGGCGAGGATCTGGCCGAGGCCGCCCTGGAGGCAAGGGCGCTCGCCGAAGGTCGTCACCAGGTCGGGGCGACTCGTCGCGGGGGCCCAGATCAGCAGCGGGACCGGGTGGAAGCTGTGCGACTTCATCCGCGAGGGCGTCGAGTGGTCGCCGGTGACGATCAGGACGTCGGGCTTGAGTCCCAGCAACTTGGGAAGTTCGGCGTCCAGCGCCTCGATCACCTCGACCTTCTTGGCGAAGTTGCCGTCCTCGCCCGTGCTGTCGGTGTACTTGTAGTGGATGAAGAAGAAGTCGTACTTGTCCCACTCGGCCTTCGCGACCTCGAACTGGTCCGAGATCGTCTTGCCGGGCTCGACGACGGTCATCCCCACCAGGCGGGCGAGCCCCCGGTACATCGGGTAGACGGCGATGGCGGCGGACTTCAGGCCGTAGACCTCCTCCATCGTGGCGATGGCCGGAAATTTGGCGAATCCGCGCATCATCAGGAAGTTGGCCGGGCTCTCGTCCTTGAGGATCTCCTTGGCCTGGCGGAGGAACTCGGCGGCGACCCGCGCGGTCTTCTCCGAGGCGGCGTCGCCCGCCTTTGGGGCCAGGGTGTGCAGGCCGGTCGAGAGCGGGTCGGTGTCGGCGACGTTGTCCGACAACCCCTCGCCCCGGAACCGGACGACCAGGCGGTATTCGCGGACCGGCTCGACCAGGGTCTCGACCCCCTCGATCTTCACGGCGCGGAGCTTCTCGACCAGCTTCTCGCAGACCTCGGTGGGAATCCGGCCGGCCCGGCGGTCGGTGACGACGCCGTCGGCGTCGATCGTGCAGAAGTTGCCCCGGATCGCGACGTCCTTCGGCCCGACCTCGACGCCGATCCCGAGGGCTTCGAGCACGCCCCGGCCGATGTCGTTCTCCAGCGGGTCGAACCCGAAGAGGCCGAGGTGCCCCGGTCCCGAGCCCGGCGTGATCCCGGGCGCGACCGGCGTGCTGAGGCCGACCGTGCCCTCGGCCGCGAGCCTGTCGAGGTTCGGCGTCCTCGCCGTCTCCAACTCGGTCTTGCCGCCCGGCTCGATCGGCAGGCCGCCGAGGCCGTCGGCGACCAGCATCACGATCTTGGTCTTGTTCGAATCTTTGAGCTGGCGGATCAGGTCGTGCATCGACATGCGAGGCGGGTCCCGGTGGGAAATTCGAAAAACCGATGGTCGCGGCCCGCGACCGACCCCTTTGGGGTAACCGACCGAGCCCCGCGTTGCAAGGGCGGATCATCGGGGAATGGCGAAGAGTCTAATCGCCAAGTCGCCGAGACCGCCAAGGGGGGAGAGAGGGAGCAGGAGAAATGCAGAGGAGAAGAGAAAGACGCGATCAAATCAATAATTCTCTCTTTTTCGCCTGCCTTGCTCTCGTCTTTTCCTCGCTCTGCCTCCTCTTTCTCTCTTCTCCCCTTGGCGCTCTTGGCGTCTTGGCGGTTAAACTCTTCGATTCCGCCCCCCAACCAATCACCGGGTCGGATCAAGCTCGACCTTGAAGTCCTTGTACCGGACCTCCGTCGCCCCTCCCGAGTGGAGCTGGAAGGCGATGATGCCTCGCTTCGCCCCGGCGGGGTCGTCGAGCACGGCGCAGGGCTTGCCGTTGATGAAGGTGCGGATCTTGGGGCCGATGGCCACGATCTCGTAGGTGTTCCACTCGCCGGGCTTCACGAACGCCTCGCCGGACTCTTTCCAGAGCAGGGCTCGGCCGTTCTCCTCGTAGACCTTGCCCCACCAGCCGACGCCGATATCGGCCTGGTAGCCCTTGACCTCGCCGTGGGGCAGGGATTCGCTACGGAACTGGATGCCGCTGTTTCCCTCGTTCTTGACGAGCTTGACCTGCACGGTCAGCCGGAAGTCGGCGAGGGACAGGTCGGAGCGGAGGAACTCGTTGCGGGACAGGCCGGTCGTCTTGCCGACGATCTCGCCGTCCTCGACCTTCCAGAGCTTGGGGTCGCCGTCCCAGCCGGCCAGGTCTCGGCCGTTGAAGAACGCCTTGACGTTCTCGAGCGTCGCGAGCATCGGCACTTGCCCCGGGCTGGCCAGGTAGGCGACCAGCGAGCGGACCTCGTGGTCGGAGAGGGGCGTCCAGAGGCCGTCGGGCATCATCGACGTCTCGCTCGGCTTGCGGTCCTCGACCTCGGGCTTGGGCAGCGTCAGGGTCTCGTTGGCGGTGACGAGGGTGATCGCGTCCTTATCCTCCGACCGGATGATCCCGGTCAGGACCCGGCCATCTTTGGTGGCGACGACGTGGGCGAGGTAGTCCTTGCCGATCAGGGCGGAAGGGTCGAAGACGTTGGAGAGCAGGTAATCGAGGTCCGCCCGGTTCGAGCCGGTCAGCTCGGGGCCGACGTTGCCGCCGGTGCCGAACAGGACGTGGCACTGCTGGCAAGTCTTCGCGAAGACCGAGCGGCCGAGGTTGACGTCGGGGACCTGGGCCGGCTTGGTGAGTAGCTTGGCCTTGGTGTCGGCGATCAGCCTGGCGCGGTCCTTGGGGGTCTCGCGGGCGGTGCCCCAGACCCGGCCGATCTCGGCGTCGATCGTGGCGTCCTTGAGGTTCTTCAACTGGCGGATCAGGTCGGCCGAGAGGTCGGCGGAGGGGATGCGCTTACCCTCGACGGCCGAGAGCAGGGCCTTGGCCGATCCGACCCGCGCGGCGGGGGTGTTCAGGGCTGCGCGGCGCTCGGCCGGGGCTAGGCCGGAGTA
>JAJYDH010000238.1 GCA_021777685.1 Planctomycetota bacterium
CCTACCTCGCGAAGCGGCTCGCGGAGACGCCCGAGCCGCGCGGGACGGGCAGCCTGCTCGACAACACGACGATCGTCTGGACCAACGAGCTGGGCAAGGGGAACTCGCACACCCTCGACAACATCCCGTTCGTGCTGGTCGGCAACGGCCTCGACTTCCAGATGGGCCGGTCGCTCAAGTACGGGAAGGTCTCTCACAACCGCCTGCTGCTCGCGCTGGCGCACGGGATGGGGCACCACCTCGACCGCTTCGGCAACCCCGACTTCTGCGGCGAAGGCCCGCTGACGGGGCTGGTCTGAGCAAGTTGCAACGACTTGGCTCGTTATGATCAACTAAGCAAGATTGCGGCGAGCCAAATGTTTGATTTGACAAGAGTGCATTTAACGTCGTATTATTTTTAGGGGTTCTCAACGAGAAAAGTCTTCCAAACTGAGCGCGTCATAGCCAAAAACGGCTGCGGGCTTCGGCCATTGGAAGACTTTTCTCGTAGAGAATCCCTTCTCGTAGAGAACCCCTTAGAGAGAAATTGAAGCGTTTGTTTGACCCTTTGGAACTCCCAGTAAGGAGATGAGATAGTTATCTCCGTAGGGAGTGATTCCCCAAGACTTATTTTCATCCAGTTCAATTAATTTAAGTGCCCTAAGTTGTAAGAGAATTGTATTGACGCAGCTCGATGAGATTTGAAAATTACTGAATCTTTCTCCAGGATATAGCTCTGAGAGTCGATCTGAAGACTTTGTTTCTGCCAAGCCCGCCAATAAAGGAACCGGACTCCAATAATGATTGTCCTTGTTCTCGAGTAAACTTGGACCGACTCGACAGAACATTTCGTCCCAGCTTACAAGAACCGTGCCCCATTCCTCGGATTTCTTTTTGAATCTTCCGGTTTCCTTGTTAATTGCTTCTCGTACAAAAAAGAAATCAATCTCAAATTCTTCTTGACCTGATGCAAGTGTCTCTTTCTTTTTTGGCTCTTCCAGCCCGTATTTTGCAATTCTTTGTTTCAATTCCTCGTTTTCACGTTTCAGTTCCAATACTTCATCGGAAGAGGCGAGAGTGTTAAGAATTTCAGCGCGAACCCAGCCTGGTTTCGGACATTGCTTCTTCAATTGCGTCATACTTCGACTGACTTTGGCGCCCAAGTCAGTCGGCGACGAGTAAAATTTACAGAGTCTGCTCTTAACGAGTTCACGGAAGGCTTCCAATTTCTTGACGAGGCCAGGTTGCCGTTCAGAAAACTTAGTTGGTATTTGTCCAGGATTTTCGACGAGGAAACCAATGACAGGCTTGCCAACTTCGATAGCGTAGCGGTATTCCATTTCGGTAAAACTGAGCCCTTCATCTTTCGACAAGCTGCCATAACGACCCGCCACAATAACTATATAATAGTCCGATTCTTGAATGACTTTCTTAATCCAATCCCATTGTGTGTCATTCGCAGCGGGGAAAAGTTCCATTCCGGCAGGCATACATTCAAGTTCAAGGAGGGCTTGCATTACCTCGCTGCGTTCCTCTATGAGGTCGAGGTAGGTTGAACTAACAAAAACTTGATGTCTTCTTTCAATCATGTGTAACCCGCAAAACAACAATTGAAGCAGTTGGGTGGGCGATTATTGCTCTGATTTGGGAATCAATCAACATGAGCGATACTATGAAATCCTGGTTTTGTTAACAAGGTCTCCGCGTCGAACGGCGACCGAGTGGGAGCAACCAGGCCGTTGTCGTGGACCAGGGCCCGCCCTCGGCCGACGAAGAAGCTGTGGGATTCGGCGACTTCGAGGTTGAAGACCGGCTGGACGGCCTCCTTGGTGATGGCGAGCACCTCGGCCTGGCCGCCGAGGGTCCGCACCCGGTCTCCGGGGCGAAGGTCGCGGGCCATCGCCCAGCCCTGTCCGACCTTCCAGAACCGGTGGATGGGCGTGGCGACGATCGTCTCTCCCGGGAATTCGACCCGGAGCGTCGCCGTGGGCTTGTTGTGGTAGACCGTCAGGATCGGGCGGAAGGCCAGCTCGCCGCTTGAGGTGTCCTGGCAGAGCACCTGGTCCCCGACCTTCAGGTCCTCGATCGGCCGGGAGCCCGCGCGGGTGAGGACCGGCGTCCCCTTGCCGAAGCAGTTGTGGTGGCTGTAGGTCTGATAGGTCGGCGCCGCCAGCGGTGCCGGCGGGGAGACGTAGGCCACGCTGACGGTCTCCTGGACGACCGGCTTGGGCTCGGGCGGCGGGGGGCTCTGGTAGCTGTAACCGAGTTCGCCGGTCCACCACTCGGCCCAGGGCCCGGGAGATTTGCCATGATCGACGCCGGTGACGGCCTGCAAGGTCTTCTCGACCCGGAGGTTGGTCAGCTCGATCGCGTAGTTGGCCCGGTCGATCGCCCGGGAGTCGTCGCGCTGGCGGTCGAGGACCGCCTTGCGGGCCGCCTCACTCCGGTTCACGCCGGGATCGGGCCGATTTCTGCCGACGGCCAGACCGGGCGTGGCCCCTCGGCGGGGCGATGCCGAATAGAACCGCTCGACGATCGCGGTCGTCCCCTCGACCCTCAAAAGCCCGGCCGATCCCATCGACAACGCCTCATACCGGATCGGCTCGTGGAGCCAGTTGATGAGGAGGCCGACGAACGGCCGGGGGTCGCGCGGCCTGAGCTTCTTCACGGCGGATTGGCGGACCTTCTCGTCGGCCCCGAACACGGCCAGCTCGGCCAGGGCCAGCGAGGATTCGGGCGCGTCGATCCGGCCGAGCAACTGGACCGCCCAGGATTGCTCCCAGCCTTCCCCCTCGCCGAAGACCTTCCGGACCGAAGGCACGGCGCGTGGTTCCTTGACGTCGGCGAGGGCCCTGATCGCCTCGGGGCGACGCTCGGGGTCGGCGAGCTTGCCTCTCCAGGCCGCCAGCCTCGGGCCCCAGGAGCGGTCGGCCTTCGCCTGGGCGTCGGCCTCGGCGTCCTCGGCGGCGATCTCGGCCTCGGTCATCCACCGGCCGTTCCGGCGCCTCTGGCCGAGCCGCTTGTGGGCGTCGATGTCGTCCGGGTCGAGCCGGACGACGGCCAGGAAGTGGGCCCGCGCCTCGGCTTCGAGGCCGACGTGATCACACCAGACCGCCAGCGCCCGCTGGCCCTCGACCGTCCGACGGGCGTTCGCCCGACGGGTCTCGTACTCGGATCGAAGCTGGCCCAGGCGGGCGTCGGCCCGATCGCGCTCGACGACCTCATCGGGCGAGACCCATCGTCCCTGGTCGTAGATGAGGCCGCGGAGCCCGGCCTCGCGCCAGCTTGCCGGCGCGGTCGGGGGCTCGGGCGTTTCGACCTTCTCGGCCGGGCCGGCCGCGAGGATGGAACTGGCGAGGGCGAGGGCCAGGCGGATCATCGCGGTGCCTCCCGGTGAACGATCGAGGTTCAGCCGAGAGCATCCTACACCGAGCCCCGCCCGCCCGCCATCGCCGAATCCGACCCGGTCAGAACGCCTCGGCGGCCGGGACGGTGTCGATCAGGTCGGCCAGCGGGTCGACCTCGGGCCGGGGGGCCTTCGAGGCGGGCCGGAGTCGGCCGGCGAACCAGAGGCTCATCAACGTCGAGGCCACGCCGATCAGGCCCACCCAGCCGTAATTCACGAGCGAGCCGTCGGGCGCCTCGGCCAGGATCAGGCCGGCGAGGAATGCCCCGATTCCCGAGGAGATGTGCTGGACCGACGAGTAGGCGCTCATGAATCCGCCCCTCAGTCGGTGCTCGACGCTGTTGTTGACCAGCGCCATCGCCGCGACCATCCGCCCGGCGTTGCTCACCATCAGGAGCGAGACCGCCCCCACCGCGATTGCCAGCCCGACCTTCGGCAGGTTCGTCAGCGCCAGCATCATCAGGGCCGACACCGGCGCGATGATCCGGTAGACCCGGAGCTTGCCGTATCGGTCGGCCCACCGGCCGATGATCGGCGAGCCGACCAGCGAGAGCACCCCGCCGCCCACGTAGATCCACGGCAGTTGCTCCTCCGTCAGCCCCGAATTCGAGACGAGATACGGGCTGATGAACGGGACGACCATGAATGTGCCGAGCATCACCGAGATCACCAGCGCGAAAGCCCGGAGGTGGTTCGGGTGGCTGTACGTCTCCACGATCCGGTCCCACGCCGAGGTCTTCGTCTTGCCGATGTGGTCCCGGAGCGTCGGGAGCGACCAGACCCCCTGCGCCAGGATCGGCAGGCCGAGCGCGACCAGCATCAGGAACGGGTAGTGCCAGCCGTATCTCGTCCCCAGGAACAGGCCGAACGGCACGCCGATCACCGACGCCAGCGAGAACGCCGACATCAGGATGCCCGTCGCCCGCCCCCGCCGCTCGTCCGGGAAGACATCGCCGATGATCGCCATCGCGATCCCGCCCAGGACCCCGCCGAACGCCCCGGTCACGACCCGGGCCGCCAGCAAGGCCGGGTAGGTCGGAGCCAGGCCGCAGAACAGCGTCCCGATCAGGAACCCGACGTAGAGGCCGAGGAACGTCGCCTTCCGGCCGAACCGATCCACGACCGACGACGCCAATACCCCCGCGATCCCCGCGCTGATCGTGTACGACGAGACGATCAGGCCGAACTGCGCGGGCGTGATCGCCAGCGTCCGGCGCAATTGCGGACCCAACGGCATGACGACCATGAAGTCCACGATGCTCGTGAACTGCACGGTCGCCAGCGTGAACAGCACCGCCCGCTCTCGGCCGGCGTTCGTCCCGGACCAACCCTCGGCATCGCCCATCGTCCGCCCTCCTTGTGGGAATCTCGGCGGTATGGTAGAGATCCCGGCCGGATCGTCAAGGCGGAGGCGATGCTCAGCGGTTCACGGCCGCCATCATCGCCGAAGGGTAGCGGTCGCCGGCCGCGATCCCCTTCGGGGCGACCTCGTCGATCCGCTTCAGGTCGTCGGCCGTCAGCGAGACGTCGACCGCCTTGATGTTCTCTTCCAGATAGGACCGTCGCTTCGTCCCCGGGATCGGAACGACGTCGTCACCCTGCGCCAGGACCCACGCCAGGGCGAGTTGCGAGGCGGTGATCCCCTTCTCGGCGGCGATGGCCTTGATTTGCGCGACCAGCTCCAGGTTCTTCGCGAAGTTTTCCCCCTGGAACCGGGGGGAATGCTGGCGGTAGTCGTCGGGGGCGAAGTCGGCGGGCGACTCGAACTGGCCGGTCAGGAACCCGCGCCCCAGCGGGCTGTAGGGGACGAAGCCGATCCCCAGCTCCCGGCAAGTTGGCAGGATCTCGTCCTCGGGGTCGCGGCTCCAGAGCGAATACTCGGTCTGGAGGGCCGCGATCGGGTGGACCGCGTGGGCCTTCCGGATCGTCGCCGGCCCGGCCTCGGAGAGCCCGAGGAACCGGACCTTGCCCGCCTTGACCAGCTCGCCCATCGCCCCGACGGTCTCCTCGATCGGCACGGTCGGGTCGACCCGGTGCTGGTAATAGAGGTCGATGTGATCCACGCCCAGCCGCTTCAAGGAGCCGTCGCACGACGACTTGACGTACTCGGGCTTGCCGCTGATCCCCCGGAAGGTGGGGTCCTCGGCCGAACGAAGGATGCCGAACTTGGTGGCGAGCACGACCTTCTCGCGGCGGTCGCGGATCGCCCGGCCGACGAGCTGCTCGTTGGTGTACGGGCCGTACATGTCGGCGGTGTCGAGGAAGGAGACGCCCAGCTCGACGGCCCGGTGGATGGTGGCGATCGACTCGGCGTCGTCGCGATGCCCGTAGAAGTCGGACATCCCCATGCAGCCCAGACCGATGACGGAGACTTCCGGGCCCGATCGGCCCAGCGTTCGACGTTGCATGACTCGGAGAACTCCTCGAAAAGACCAGGTCCCGGGCCTCGCCCGTGTCGGTTCAAGTCTATGAGCCGACGTCCCCGCGAAGTCAACCCCGTCGTGATCCTGGTGGGCGAGCGTGCGACGGAGAACCCCGGCGTCACCCCGACGATGGCCCGGATCTCGCGACCTGTCTCGTCGGGTCCGACTCCGACCTGGAATCTTTGGACGATTTCGTTAAAAGTTCGTAATTTGCTTGATCTCCGGATGGGGATCACCGATCTTGACGGACTATACCCTTCTCAACGGCTTGAGATGAATGTCGAGGTGTTGTCCCGTTCAGGCGTTCGGCCGATGGATGAGCCGCGCCGCGCCTCGCCCCATCGATCCGGCGGATCTTCGAGGCATCCGGGTCGGATCCGATCCTCGGCGACCGACCGCCGTCTCCGGGACCGTTCCGGGCCGGTTTCACGATCCCATGAAGTTGCGTCGAGCTTCCGTCCCCGTTCTCTTAACCTTAATCGAGGACACCATGAAACGCCGTTCCGCCTTCACCCTGATCGAATTGCTGGTCGTGATCGCGATCATCGCGGTCCTGATCGCGCTGCTACTGCCGGCCGTCCAGGCCGCGCGTGAGGCCGCTCGCCGCAGCCAGTGCGTCAACAACCTGAAGCAGATCGCCCTGGCCACGCAGAATTACCACGACGTCAACCTGTCGTTCCCGTCGCAGATCGGCTATTTCCCGACCTGGTCGTCGCCCGGCGACACGCGGGTCGGCTGGCTCCTCCAGATCCTCCCGCAGATGGAGCAGGCGCAGCTCTCGTCGGCCTATAACTTCACGACGGGCGACCGGACCTCCTACTCGGCGGCGCAGGGCAACACGACGGTCCTGGGCATGCGCCTCAACACGTTCACCTGCCCGAGCTACCCGGACCCGATGATCCTCCAGGGCCAGAACGACTGGAACGGCATGGGGGCGCCCTATAATACGTGGAACATCGCCGGGACCTGCTACAAGGGGAACCTGGGCGACAATGGCGCCGGGACCCTGCCCGGGCAGCCCAATAATTACGGCGACGTGAACGGGAACACACCGACGGCCCGCGGGATGTTCTGGCGGGCGACGATGGTGGTCACGATGGCCTCCGTCACCGACGGCACCAGCAACACCATGCTGGCCGGCGAGGCTCTGCCCAGCGCCTGCAAGTGGAACGCCTGGGCCGAGTCGAACAGCTCCGTCGCGGTGACGTCGATCCCCCTCAACCAGAGATACAGCACCAACCCGGCCGCCGTCGGCTACAGCTGGGGCTTCGCCAGCAAGCACCCCGGCGGTGGGAACTTCGCCTTCGTCGACGGCTCGGTCCGGTACATCAAGAACACGATCGCCATGCCGATCTACATGGCCCTCAGCTCGCGGGCCGGCGGCGAGACCATCAGCGCCGACCAGTATTGATCGGGAATCGCCGATCCCCCCTCCTCATCTCGGAGCCTTTTTGATGCGTCGAAGTGCGACCCGCGCCGCCTTGCTATCCTCGCTGCTCCTCGCGATGATCTCCGCCTGCAACTCGGAGGGACGAGTCTCCGTGGTCCCCGTCGAGGGTAAAGTCACCTACGATGGGAAGCCCTTGACGAAGGGGACGATCACCTTCCGGCCGGAAAAGGGACCGATGGCCGTCGGCGAGATCCAGCCCGACGGCTCTTACAAGCTGAAGACCTACCAGGACGGCGACGGGGCCGTCGTCGGCACGCACAAGGTGGGCGTCATCGCCGGGGACGACAGCCCCACTTCGATGCCCGGGAGCCCCGGCTACGTCGCCCCCAAGGCGCTCATCCCCGAGAAATTCAACAACCCGGACACCTCGGGCCTGACCGCGACCGTCTCCGAGGCGAAGAAGGACGTCAATTTCGACCTGAAGTGAGGCGGGCCGCCGGGTCGACCTCCGCATGCTCCTCGCCGCCGGGCCCTCGCCGGGCGGCGAGGAGCATGCTCGTTCACGCCGTCCCTTCGAGGAATCCCGTCGCCTCATGGGCGTCGTCGAAGACGTCCCAGTAGTCGTCCATCCGCATCTCGTCGATGAACTTCGCCATCGGCGGCGAGACGTTGGCCAGGACCGCCTCGCCCCCCTCGTTCCGGATGGCCCGGGTCAGCGTGGTCAAGAGCCCGAGGACGGTCGGCCCGGTCTCGCGGACCCCGCCCAGCTCCAGGACGAACCGGCGATGGCCCGCATCGAGCAGCTCGCGGACGTCCCGCGCGGCGTCGAAATGCCTCGGGTCGTTCATCAGCCGACCGATCGCGCTCAGGACCACCACCTCGCCCGCGAATCGGACCTGGATCGCCATCGGACGGCCTCCCGGATGCTCAAAGATTCCCCTCCAGCCCCTGCTGGTGGAAGTAATGCTCGACCTTGTCCTGGTTCTCCAGGAGCCAGTCGATCGTCGGCTCGTTGCGCAGGGCCTTGCGGATGACCTTGGCGGTCGCCTCGCGGTGGACGTCGAAGAGGGCGGCGTGGTCGAGGTCCTTCGCCTTCACCACCGAGGGGTCGAGCCAGACCGAATAGATGATGCCCAGGTCGTTGACCTTGTCCTTCGGGATGTCCCCGGCGCGGACGGCGTCGAGGACGCCATGCGCGATGGCGGCCTGGACGGTGCCCATCAGGATATTGGTGTACTTGGCGTCCTTGACCGTCACCTTGCTGACCATCACCGTCGCGGGCCGGACCTGGACGTCGCTGTTGAGGATCGCGAAGACCTTGGTGTGCCCCTTCACCTGGCCGCCGATCAGGTTCGCGATCGCCTGTCCGACCGGCCCGTCCAGCTCACCGATGACGACCTCCGGCTCGGCCGCCATGTAGTCCTCGGCCCCCTCGACCAGCGCCTCGCCGGTCCTCAAGACGATCCGCTCGCTCATCGCTCGCCCTCGGTTGGTGGGAAATCCGGTCGGACCTGGCGGAAACACGAATCAATCGCCTCGCGCCCGACTGAATATAACGGGCGGAGCCGACGACCGCGCCCCCACTCTCACCAAGGACCGACCGATGCCCGCCTCCGAAGCCCAGATCCTCGCCAACCGCCAGAACGCCCTGAAGAGCACCGGCCCGAAGACCCCCGAGGGCAAGGAACGGTCGAGGGCCAACGCCCTCAAGCACGGCCTGACCGGCGGGGGCGTCGTGCTCGCCCCGGAGTCCGCCGCCGAGGTCGACCGGCTCACGCAGGACCTCGAAGCGGAGATGCGGCCCGATGGCACGGTCGCGAAGGCTCTGGTCCGCCGGGTCGCCACCTGCATCGTCCGGATGGAGCGCGGCATGGTCCAGGAGAACGCCGCCCTGGCCGAACGGGTCCGCCTGGCCGAGGAGGAGGCCGAGGCCAAGGGGGAAGATCCGGCCGAAGCCGGCCAGCGGGCCCTCTTCGACCCGTCGAAGGAGGCATCCCTCGCCCGCAAGTACGAGGCCGCCGCCGAGCGAGGTTTGTACAGGGCCCTCAAGGAGTTGCGGCAGCAGCAGGCCGACGCGAATGGCCCGCGAATCGGGTCCGAGTCGGACGCCATCCGGAAGCAGATCGAGAAGGCGGCTTCGTTTTTCCCCGCCGTGAACCTGGCCCCGGCCGCCCCGAAACC
>JAJYDH010000239.1 GCA_021777685.1 Planctomycetota bacterium
GATCTGGGATCTGGGATCTGGGATCTGGGATCTGGGATCTGGGATCTGGGATCTGAGATCGACCGCGAATTTTCATAAAGCGTCTCAGGGACATTCATTCAAACACAAGGCCGAGTTACTCCCAAGAAATTTGATCTTCGACCGTTATCATCGATCGATGGCGTGATTTTTCCCGGTTTCCGAGCAAGGAACGGGCGGGCCCGGCGAATTAACCCTCGGCCGGCCCGATCGGGTCGCGGCGTGCCCTTTTCCGGGCACTCGTAAAAATGCCTCCATCCACTTTACGGCAACCATGACATCTGTCAGAATGGCGTCGAAGGCCGAGATTCGGGCGGGACGACCGACACGGCCGGGCACCCGGAGGAGCGGGGATCGATGGACCCGAGATCACCTCGCGAAGCCGGGCCGGCGCGACCGGGCCCGGTCGGGCACCGGCTCCTGATCCCCGGCTACCCGCAATGGTCGTGGGAGCAGCCGGAGCGCGCCCTCGTGCTGTTCGGCTCGTATGCGGCGGCCCTGTCGGTGGCGTTCTTCGCCTGGGGGACGACGGTGGGGCTGGGCGTCCTGGCGTTCGCGTTCCTGACCCACGCGTTCTCGGCGGCCGACGCGATCCGGCAGTATGCCTTCCCGGGCTTCGGCCGGCTCGTCCCGGCGATCACGGCCTCGGCCGGCCTCGGGGCGGTCTGCTACGCGCCGGCGCTGGTCATGGCCTCGGTCTACGCCTGGCCGATCGCGCTCGACGAGCAGCCTCGCGAGGGGTACCTCGTCAATCGCTGGGCCTACCTGGCCCGGGGGCCGGTGACGGGCGAGACGGTCTGGCTCCGCTCGACCCGGGGGGCCCGGCCCAAGGTCGCCCGGATCGTGGCGGGGCCCGGCCAGCGGGTGGAGTGGTCCGGCGACCAGTTCCGGGTCGACGACCAGGTGGTCGAGGAGTCGCCGTTCCGGGTCGCCGGCTCGCCGGCCGAGCTGAAGCTGACCATACCCGAGGGGCACATCCTGGTCACGTTCGGGGCCGACCCGAGCCGGTATCAGGCGGTGCCGGGCGGCTGGGAGATCGTGGACCGGGGCGACGTCCGGGGGAAGGTCTGGGCCCGCTCGTATCCGATCCGGGACCGCCGGCTCCTCCGCTGAGGCCGGAGGGCCGAGATTCCTCCCCGGCCGGGCGGGTGGGGACGCGACAGGGCGACCATCGCATGATAGGATGGTGGCTTCTCTCATTCCAGTTGCGAGGCGCGGGGCCGGGCGAGCCCGCCGGCGGGCCATTCCGGCACCCGTCCGGCGACCTCCCGGCGAACCCGGGTTGGATGGTTTCATGGACCGACTCTGGGCCCCCTGGCGAGCCCAATACATCAAGGACTCCTCGTCGCGGCCCGCTTCGGCGGACGACGCCTGCTTCCTCTGCCGGGCCCTGGCGGCGGGCCCGGAGGAGGACCGCGAGAACCTGCTGGCCTGGCGAGGGCGGAACTCGGCCCTGTTCCTCAACAGGTATCCTTATAATAATGGTCACCTGCTGGTCGCCCCCCTGGTCCACAAGGGGGCGCTCGGCGAGCTCTCGGGCGAAGAATTGACCGAGCCGATCGAGACCGTCCGCCGGGTCGTCGGCATCCTCGATCGGATGTTCCGGCCCCAGGGTTATAATGTGGGGCTCAACCTGGGCAAGTCGGCCGGCGCCGGCCTTCCCGGCCATCTCCACTGGCACATCGTCCCCCGCTGGGACGGGGACACCAATTTCATGCCCGTCTTGGGCCAGACCAAGGTGATCGTCGAGAGCCTCCACGACTTCTACGACCGGCTCGTGGCCGAGCTCGCGGCCGAGGGCTGAACCGACGCCCCGACCGCCCCTCGAAGCGATCCCGACGGCTCACCGGCGGACTTCTCGCGATTCTCGGACCGTGTGCGAGGTATTTGTTGCCATGCTCCTTATCCTGATCAGGGCGATCTTTGTGCTGGTGGTGGCCGGTCTCGGCGTCCAGCTGGCGCAGGCCACCGCCGGCACTCACAACTGGGCGCTCCTGTTCGGCGGGGTGATGGCCTCGGCGATCGCCGTCCTCTGCCTCGACATCTTCACACCCCGCAAGCGGATTCAGACGATCTCGGCCATCTATTTCGGGCTGGTCGTGGGCGTCTTCCTCGGATACCTCGTCCACATCGCCCTCGAGCCGACGATCACGATCTTCCTGCCCGACCCGGCCGCCCAGCGGGGCGTGACGTTCTTCATCACGGTGCTGCTCTGCTACGCCTGCGTCAGCACCCTGCTCCAGACCAAGGACGACTTCCGCTTCATCATCCCCTATATGGAGTTCTCCAAGGAGATCAAGGGGACCCGCCCCCTGGTCCTGGACACCTCCGTCGTCATCGACGGCCGGATCGCCGACGTCGCCGAGACCCGGGTGATCGACCAGCCCCTGATCGTCCCCCGGTTCGTCCTCCAGGAGTTGCAGGGGATCGCCGACAGCTCCGACAAGCTGCGACGGAACCGCGGTCGGCGCGGGCTGGACATCCTCAACAAGCTCCAGAAGTCGACCGGCGTCGAGGTCAAGATCCACGACGCCGAGATCCCCGAGCTGGCCGGCATCCGCGAGGTCGACCAGAAGCTCGTCGTCCTGGCCAAGCACCTCGGGGGACGGGTCGTGACCAACGACTACAACCTCAACAAGATCGCCCGGCTCCAGGGGGTCGAGGTTATCAACCTCAACGACCTGGCCAACGCCCTCAAGCCGATCGTCCTCCCCGGCGAGAGCCTGATGGTCAAGATCCTCAAGAGGGGCGAGGAGCCGGGACAGGGCGTCGGCTACCTCGACGACGGCACGATGGTCGTGACCGAGCACGGCCAGAACCACCTGGGCGAGACAATCCGCCTGACCGTGACGAGCGTCCTCCAGACCAGCGCCGGGCGGATGATCTTCGGCCGGATCGACTACCCCGCCGCCACCCGGGGTCCTAGCCCGACCAACAACGCCCCCCCGCACGAGCCCCACAGCCGCGCCAACGCCTGATCCGTCCGCCGGCCGCGATCCGTCCCGGAGCGTTCGAGCGATGTCGGCACGCGTCAAGGTCTGGTCGACCGGAGTCGTCCTCACGGCGATCCTGGTCGGCTCGCTGGGCCTGGACGCCTCCTCGCGAGAGCTTCGCGCACCGGCCGCTCTGCTCGCATTGGGGGTCTGTGCCCTGGTCGCGGAGGGGGTCTCGCTTCGGTCGCTCGCGAGATCCGAAGTCCGGCCCGGCCCTCCCCCGGGGGCGTTGCCGGCCGATGGGATCGTGGATGTCGTCCCGGTCGACGGGGTCGAGGGAACCGACAATCCGGCCCGCCCGGGATTCCGCCGCTTCGTCCGATTGGCTGACGACCGGCAGCAACCCTCGGCGTCCGGGGAGCTTTCGCCGACCAACCCGACGCTCCTGGGCCGGGCCGTCCTGATCTCGGTCTTCGTCGGCCGGGACGGGGGCCGCTGGACCGATCGCGAGCTGGCCAGGGCACACGAGGCGCTCGAACGGGCCGGGCTCTGGATCGAGCGCGAGGCCGCCCGGCACGGGGCGCCGGTCAACGTCGGGCTGGCGGGGGCCTACTTCGTGGTCGAGGACGACGCGGCCGACCCGGTGGAGGTCGCCTTCAGCCCGGAGGGGGACGACCTCGGCCCGATGGAGGCGGACGCCTCGATCAAGGCGGTTGCGGGGGCGAGCCGGGCGGCGGCATTGCTCGGCTTCTCGGACGTCGCCGACCTGCTCGGCCGGATCAACCCCCGGGTCGAGGCCAACGCGGCGGTCTGGCTGTTCCACCTCCGCCGCGCCGGGCGTTCGCTCGCGATCCCGGCGGCCGACTGCGACGTCTCCGGCGTCGGCCTGGCAATCTGCTACTCAAGGGAAACGAGCTTCCCCGAACCCCTGACCGGCCCGGGGCGGGTCGACCCGACCACGGTCGCCCATGAGGTCCTCCACCTCTTCGGGGCGGCCGACAAGTACGGCGTCGGCCTCCGGTCGTTCCCCTCCGGCTCGGTCTCCTCACGCGACATCATGCGGCTCGATCACGACTCGCTCTTCCGGATGACGATCGACCGCCTGACGGCGTCGGAGATCGGCTGGGGCCGGCCGGAAATGACGAACCCAAGGGCTTCGAAGTAGAACGCCCGCCGCCGGACCCGGGAAGGTCCGGCGGCGGGCGGGATGTAGGCAAGGATTGAGGAAAAGGTCGCCCGTCAGTTCGCCTCGATGGGAAGCCCCGTCTTGGCGAGGGTATTGGCCAGGTTCGCCGCGTCGGAGGCGCGGCGGGCATCGGCGTACTTGGCGAGGGGGGCGGAGTGCGACCCGTCGCCGTAGACGCCGATCACCGTATATAAACCGAGCATCTCGCCCGTCTCGGCCCGCTGGAACAACCCGGATCTGATCAGGGACGCGAGGTTCCGCTGCCAGAGCTGGGTTTCGGCCAATTTCGTCAGCATGGCGAGCCCCTAATTCAGGTGTGGAGGGACCTTTCCTTGGCCAAGCGAGTGACGGTCCGGACCGCTCACTCTCCTACTATTCTAGACGCACGATTCACCCCGACCGATCTTCTGGAAATTTTTGGGATCGACCGCCTTCATTCTTGCAACCTACCAAGCAATTTCAATTATGCGCCGAAGGTTCCTCTTCGGGAAGAGGTCTCGGCCAGGGGAACAGGTTCGCGGCCCATTTGAAGATTTAGCGAGTCCCACGTCGGGATAAAGCAACATCCGACACCTGCGCGACCCCTGGCGATCGCGACTTCCGCAATTCGGGGGCCATTCGAAGACCTCTGCCGAACTTTTCCGCCGAGACGCCCGATACGACCCCTTCATCCCGAGAAGATTCGAAAAACGCACGAGCTGAGCGACATGGAACCGATCAGATCGTGATCGAATACGATCGAGCGTCGCCGCGACCGTCCTTCACCATGTTAGGTCTTTGGGCAAGGGGGATTAAACTTTGGGCTTCGAGCGGCCGTCGATCCCCTCAATCCGGTCTTTCCAGGCCCTCCGCAAGGGCGATGGCCCCGTGGACCACGACTTCTTCGCCCAATCGGGCCGGGACGACATCATAGGTCCCTCGGAACGGAGGGAAAGCCCATTCTTCCAGATTCGTCCGGATCGGGTCGAGCCAGAGCTCGTCGGCGATCATTGAGACGCCGCCGCCCAGGATGATCCGGCGAGGGGCCAGCAGGGTGACGACGTGCGCGAGCGCCCGGCCCATCGCCCGGGTCGCGCCGGAGAGGACCGCGATCGCCCGAGGGTCGCCCTCGGCGGCGGCCTGCGCGACGGCCCGCGCGTCGGCCCTCGAGCGATCTCCGCGGGCGATCGCGTCGAGCGGCCCCCGCGGCTCGCCGTCGGCGAGGAGGGATCGCGCCGACCGGCCGATCGACCAGCCCGAGGCGATGTCTTCGAGCCGCCGAGGGGTCCCGTCCCGGTCGTCGACCCAGACGTGGCCGATCTCCGCCGCGCCGTTGCCTCCGCCCCGATAGATCCGGCCGTCGACGATCAGGCCGCCGCCGATCCCGCTGCCGATGGTCGCGTAGAAGACCGGCGAGAGCCCCACGCCGGCGCCGAAGCGGGCCTCGCCGAGGCCCGCGGTGTCGGCGTCGTTCTGGACGGCCACGAGGGGGATGTCGAGGGTCCGACGGGCCCAATCCGCCAGCTCGAAGCCATCCCAGCCGGCGACCTGGTGCGAGCGGAGGACCACCCCCCGACCGGCGTCGACCGGGCCGCCGAAGCCGATCCCGACGGCCGAGGGGCGACCCTCGGAGGGCGGGAGCCGGGCGAGCAGCGGGCCGAACGCGCCGGCGATCTGGCGGAGGATGCCCTCGGCCCCGGCCTCGGGCCGGATCGTCAGGCGCTCCAGGGCGAGAATCCGACCGTCCGCCCGGCCGATCCCGAGCTGGAGCTTGGTCCCGCCGATCTCGACGCCGAGGAAGAGAGGCCCGGCCATCGCGCTCAACCCGCCAGGGCGGCGGCGGGCATGAACTTCGCGAACCGCCTGTTGAGGTCGTCGATGATCCAGTGGAAGGCGACCAGGTGGAGCGACTCGACCATCCCCATGTCGTCGACGCCCGCGTGGAAGTTGTGATGGCCCAGGCTCTTGAGCTTGCCGCCGCCGAACCCGGTGATGCCCACCGAGGTCATGCCGTTGGCGTTGGCCCACTCGACCGCCCGGAGGATGTTCGGGCTGTTCCCCGACCCGGAGATCGCCAGCAGGACGTCGCCCGGGGAGGCCAGGTTCTTCAACTGCTCGATGAAGATCCGGTCGTACCCCTCGTCATTGCCCCAGGCCATGATCCCGGCCGTGTTGTCGGTGAGGCTCAGGACCTTGAGCCGCTTCTGGCCCTCGAAGTCGCGGAGGGTCGCCTTGGCCAGGTCCTCGCAGATGTGCGAGGCGGTCGAGCCGGAGCCGCCGTTGCCGATGATGAAGACGAACCGACCGGCGTGGTAGGCGTCCTCGATGATCTGGCTGATGTTCTCGAGCTGGCCGAGGTCGAGGGCCTGGACCTCGCGGCAGACGCGGTCCAGATAGTCCTTGGCGCCCAGTGTCCATCCCAACATCTCGCAGACCTCCCCGTACGATGCGGATTCCGGATCGATTCTCGTCCCTCGGCACCACCCGAGCGATTCTAACCGCCCGATCGGCTTTAAAATAGCCCTGCCGAGGGGTCGGTGGCGTCCGGGCAACATGAGAAGCGGGGATTTCGCGGGACCGAACCCGCCGCGAAATCCGTAAATCCATAACAATAAACGACTTAATTTCATTATTGGCTTCGTTTTTCCCAGAATCTCCGGGCAACTCGACGGATCTCGTCCCCAGGTCTCACTAACAAGAGAAAGGCCTGTGCGTCGGGCGTCGAGAATCGGTTCGATTCGAAGTCAATCGGAGCGGGATAGATGAGACTGACCCTGAGGACCCTGATCGCCTGGCTCGACGACACGCTGACCCCCGCCGAGGTCCGGACCATCGGCCAGCAGGTGGCCGAGAGCCCGTTCGCCAAGGATCTGGTCGAGCGGGTCCAGCGCGTCACCCGCCAGCGCCGCCTGACCTACCCCGGCGACCTCGGCTCGGAGCCGACCGACGCGAACCTCGTCTCCAGCTACCTCGACAACGAGCTGGCCCCCGACCAGGTGGCCGACTACGAGAAGCGGTGCCTGACCTCCGACGTCCACCTCGCCGAGGTCGCCAGCGTCCACCAGATCCTCAGCCTGATCGGCCAGAAGGCGAAGGTCCCGGCCGACGCCAAGCTCCGGATGTACCGGCTGGTCCGGGGCCGCGAGACGACCAAGGAGCAGGCCCCCGCCCCCGCCAAGGCGGCCCGCCCCGCCCCGCCCAAACCCGTCTCCGAGCCGATCGAGGGGTGGGCCTCGATCCCGACCAGGCGACCGCTCTGGGAGCGGCTCGCGCCGGCGGCGCTGGTCCTGGCCCTGATCGCCCTCTTCGGGTGGTCCGCCATCCGGAGCCTCCGGCCCGAGGCGTCGCCGCCGGTCGCGGTCAACCTGAATCCCCGGCCGCCCGAGCCCCCGAAGGTGGTCGAGCCGCCCCTGATCCCCCCCGCCGAGCCGAAGCCCGAGCCCGTCGCCGAGCCCTCGCCGCCGCCCGAGGCCATGCCCAGGCCCGAGGCGCCCAAGGCCGCCGAGAACTCCGCCCCGGACGGGGCCGGAACCTTCGACGCGATCCAGGGGGTGGTGCTCCGCCCCGGCCCCGACGGGACCGGCTGGGATCGCGCCGAGGCCAAGGCGCCGCTGAAGGTCCGGACCCGCCTGCTCAACCTCGCCCCGTTCCGCAACACCCTCAAGCTCGGCAAGTCGGAGGTCGACCTCGTCGACTCGACCGAGGTGGTCATCGACGAGGCCGCGAAGGACGAGTCGGGCACCCTGGACCTCCGGAGGGGCTTCCTCGTGCTCCATTCCGGCGAGGGCCCGGCGCCCGTGGCGGTCCGGTTCGACGGGCAGGTCCTGGCGGTCTCGGCCCCGGCCGGGTCGGTCGTCGGTGTCGAGCGGGTCCCGACCCTGATGCCCGGGCAGTCGGAGCCGGCACCGGCGCGGCTCCGGATCTTCGTGCCCGACGGCCGGGTCGTCCTCAAGGCGGGCGAGGCCGAGGAGACCGTCAACGGGCCGGCCGAGATCTCGCTCCTCGCCTCCGGCAAGTTCGGCGAGAAGGGGCGACAGCCGATCCCCGCCTGGGTCACGGAGTCGACGCCTTCCGGATTCCAGAAGGAGGTCGGCGACCAGTTCGTCGCCCTCCTCAGGCCCGGCCGGCCGATCCTCTCCGACCTGGTCGAGGCGATGGACGACCCCCAGAAGGACGTGAAGCGGATGGCCGTCCTCGCCCTCGGCTCGATCGGCTCGATGGAGCAGGTGGTCGAGGTCGTCAGCCGCAAGGAAGAGGCGTCGGTCCACCGGGCGGGCGTCGAGGTCCTCCGCTCCGGCCTGGCGCAGGGGGGAGAGACCGCCAGGGCCGTCCGAGAGGCGCTCGTCCGCCAGTACGACCGGCCCTGGGCCGACATCACCGAGAAGCTCCTCGCCGGGTTCCGGCCCGAGGAGGCCAAGGACGAGCTGACGCTGGTCAAGCTCGTCGAGTACCTCGGCACCGCCCCGAGCCGGGGGACCCGCGAGCTGGCGCTGGACAACCTCCGGACCCTCACCGGCCGCGACAGCCTCGAATACGACCCCGACAACCCCGAAGGCAAGGGCCTGAAGGCCTGGCAGGATCTCGTCCGCAAGGGCGAGACCGCCAAGGAAGCCCGGCCGGCCCCGAAGACCAACCGCTGACCCGCCGGTCGGCCCGGGAGAATGAAACGTTGAGCGACCCCTATCGAGAGCATCGCCTCGCGGCCGAACGCGCGGCCCGCGAGGCGGGGGCCCTGCTGCGGAGCCTCCACGGCAAGGTCGCCGCCCGGGAGAAGCAGCCGGGCGACCTCGTCACCGAGGCCGACTCGGCCAGCCAGCGGAGGATCGGCGAGATCCTGGCCGGGGCCTTCCCCGACTCGACCCTCCTGGGCGAGGAGGACGGCGCCACGCCCGACCCGTCGAACCCCTGGCGGTGGGTCGTCGACCCGCTCGACGGCACGATCAACTTCGCCCACGGCTTCCCGTTCTGGTGCGTCTCGATCGCGCTCGAGCACGAGGGCGAGCTGGTCGTCGGCGTGATCCACAACCCGATCTCCGGCGAGACCTTCGGGGCGACCAAGGGCCAGGGGGCCGAGCTTGACGGGCGGCCCATCCGGGTCTCGAAGGCGGCCCGGCTCCGCGAGTCGTTGATCTCGACCGGGATGCCCACCCCCTTCGAGCCCGACGCCGACCGGACCCTCGCGCTGATGAAGCGGATGTCGAGCGGGACCCATTCGGTCCGTAGGACCGGCCCGTCGGCCCTGA
>JAJYDH010000240.1 GCA_021777685.1 Planctomycetota bacterium
GGCGTCGGTCCCGATGTCATTGCCCAGGACCTCGTCGAAGATCGATCCGACGCCCGCGATCTCGATCCCGGACGCCAGGTTGGCCGAGATCAGGTTGCGGGCCGCCGCGACGGCCCCGCCGATGACGGCGCCCGGGGCGTTGGAGATCAGGACCCCGTCGGCCAGGTTGCCGAGCCCGGCCGTGCCGGCGAGGTCGGTGCCGATGTAATTCCCCTCGATCACGGTGCCCGAAGCCGAGGCGTCCGAGACGTCGATCCCGGCCTGCCGGTTCCCCGAGACCACGTTCCGGGCGGCCGGGGTGATCCCGCCGATCGTGTTGTTCGGCGCGTCCTCGACCTCGATGCCGAAGCTCGAATTCCCCAGCACGAGCCCCGCCAGGGTGCCTGTCTTCGAGCCGGTCGCGTCGAGCCCGATGAGGTTCCCGGCGACGAGGTTCCCCGACGCCGACGGCCCGAAGATCTCCAGGCCGACGCCGGAATTGGCCGAGATCACGTCGCCGGCGCCGGCGGCCGTCCCGCCGATCGTGTTGCCGGCCGCCGCGTTGAGGAAGACCCCGAGCTGGAGGTTGCCCCGGGGCTGAGAGCCGGTCGCGTCCAGGCCGATATAGTCTCCCTCGACGACGTTGCCCGTCGAGCCGGGCCCGACGATCTCCAGCCCCTGGCCGTTGCTCGAGATCACGTTCCGGGCCGGGGCCGTCGTGCCGCCGATCGTGTTGCCGACGACGCCGCCGTCGAGCGCGACCCCGAACCCCAGGTTGCCGACCGAGGTCGAGCCGTCCACGCCCAGGCCGACCATGTTGCCCTGGACCAGGTTGTTGTTGGCCCCGGAGCCGGTGATCTCGACCCCGATCGAGTTGCCGTCCACCACGTTGCCCGAGCCGGCGACGGTGCCGCCGATCGTGTTCCCCGAGGCGTTCTCGACGCGGACGCCGTCGAGCGTGTTGCCCAGGGCCTTCAACCCGGCGACATTGGTGCCGATCAGGTTGCCCTGGACCAGGTTATCGTCGGCCCCCTGGGCGATGTGGACGCCCGAGAGGCCGTTGCCCGAGATCAGGTTCCCCTCGCCGGGGCCCGGCCCGCCGATGAAGTTGCCCGAGGCGCCCGAGTTGATGACGACGCCGTCCTGGAAGTTGCCGAGGTTGCCGGTCGAGCCCGAGGTGTCGATCAGCCGGGTGGTCCCGGTGATGTCGGTGCCGATGTAGTTGCCCATGACGACGTTGAGCGTCGCCACGGTCGTCACGCCGGTCCCCGGGTCGGTGAAATTGCCGTTGATGAGGACGCCGGACCCCTGGTTGCCCGAGATGAGGTTCCGGGCCCCCGCCGTCGGGCCGCCGACGGTGTTGGCGACCGCGTTGGCGATCTCCACGCCCTGTTCGAGATTGCCGATCTGATAGCGCCCGGTCAGGTCCGAGCCGATCAGGTTGCCCTCGATGAGATTGGCCGCCGCCGCCCGGGTGCTCCCCCCCTGCGAGGCGGGGGTGTCGGGCCCGAGGATCAGGATACCGAAGGTGTCGTTCCCCGAGATCACGTTGCCCGAGCCGGGCACGGTCCCGCCGATCGTGTTGTGCTGCCCCGAGAAGACGTCGATCCCCTCCAGGAGGTTGCCGTAGCCGCCCTGGGTCCCGGTGAGGTCGGTCCCGATCAGGTTGCCCTGGAACAGGTTCGAGTCGGGGAAGCCCACGCCCTCGGGGGCGTTCGCGTTGTATTGCGAGAGGATGCCGGACTCGTTGTTCGCCGAGACGACATTCCCCACCAGGGTCCGGATGGTCCCGTCCGGGTTGAGCGCGTTCACCCCGCCGATGACGTTGCTCGGGGCGTTCTCGATGAAGACGCCGTTGAGCAGGTTCTGGGCGATCTGGGTGCCGTCGGCCGAGAGGCCCACGATGTTGGCCTGGAGGACGTTGCCGGACGCCGAGGGCCCCCGGAGCGAGATCCCGTTGCCGAAGTTGAAGCTCGCGACGTTCCCGAGCCCCGCGCCGGCCCCGCCGATCAGGTTGCCGGGGGCGTTCAGGACCCGGATGCCGTCCAGGAGGTTGGAGAGCTTGTTGTTGTCCCCCAGCGAGTCGGTGCCGATGAAGCTGCCCTGGACCACGTTCCCCCTCGCGCCCGCCCCCTCGATCAGGACGCCGTTCTGGTCGTTCCCGCTGATGATGTCGAACAGGACCAGGTTCGCCGGGGCGCCGAGGATGTCGACCCCCTGGCCGACGTTGGGGACCACGAAATTCTGGGCCCGCGCGACGCCGATGATGTCCCCCTCGACCAGGTTCCTCGTCGACGAGGGGCCGCTGAGCGTGACGCCGTCGCCCGAGTTGCCCGAGATCACGTCGCCCGAGCCGGCGGCCGTCCCGCCGACCGTGTTGGCCGCCGAGTTGCCGACGAACACGCCGTCGCCGCCGTTGGCTCGGGCTGTCGAGCCGTCGGCGCCGATGCCGATGAGGTCGGCCGAGATCACGTTGCCCGAGCCGCCGGAGATGTTCACGCCGTCGCCGGCGTTGCCCGAGATCACGTTGCCGGCGCCGGCGGCCGTCCCGCCGATCGTGTTCGAGGACGACGAGATCAGGCCGATCCCGTCGCCGCCGTTGCCGAGGTTCCCCGGCCCCAGGCCGATCCCGCCGCCCGTGGCCAGGGTCGTGCCGATGGCGTTGGCCTGGATCAGATTGCCCGAGGCGAGGAACTTCAGGACGATCCCCTGCGCCGCGTTCGCCGCGATCAGGTTGCCCGCCCCGGGCTCGCCGATGACGTTGCCCGAGGCCCCGACGAGCTGGATGCCCGGGCCGGAGTTCGGCAGCGGGGCGAAGGCCGACCCGAAGGAGTCGATCGCGCCGGGGCCGGTGCCGATCCGGTCGCCGATCACGACGTTGTCCGGCCCCTGGATCGTGATCCCGCCCCCCTGGTTCCCCGAGATCACGTCGGCGTCGGCCGCCGAGGTGCCGCCGATGGTGCAGGCCGAGGCCATCACCGACAGGCCGAAGACCGCGTTGGGCTGGGCCAGCATCGTCTGGGGGTTCACGCCCAGGTAGTCGGCCCGGACGACCGACCGGTCGGCCCCCTGCTCGATGAGAATCCCGGCGCTGCCCGCCCCGACGACCGCGAGCCCCTGGACGACCGTCCCGGGCGCCTGGATGTCGAGCCCGTTGGCCGAGAATCCGGTGGCCCTGGTCGCGTCGATCGTGATCAGCGGCGTCCCGGCGTAGCCGTGCTGGCTCGTCCCGTCGATCGTGGCCGTGTTGGTGATCGCCGGCAGGGGGGACGTCAGGGCGATCGTCGCCGGGCCCCCGCCGCCGATGTTGAAGTCGATGACGTCCGGCGTCGAGTCGCCGTCGACACTGAGGATCGCCTGGCGGAGCGACCCCGGGACCGGCATGCCCCCGGGGGCGCCGTCGACGGTGGTCGTGACCGTGTAGACGGCCAGCAGCAGCCGCCTCTCGAACGCCTCGACGGAGGGCAAGAGGCGACGGCCGGCCGATCGGTCGGGTCGTCGGTGAGGTCTAAGCATGGCCAAGGCCCATCACGGGCTACCCCCGCGGGAGAGTTCGATCCGGGGAGTCGAAGGTTCCGACCTGACGACCGGCGCGTTCGGGTGCGAATCTCCAGGATAGGCCATCATCCTCCAATATCCCTCCCGGTCGACGTAAGTCAAATTGGATGTCCTGGAAAAGACCCGTATTCCTAATAAAGCCTTGGCTGATGTGCCGATTATTCAACTTGGGGTGAACTTGACTTGATCCCCGGGCGGCCCCGCCTCATGATGAGGTTCCCGATCGGAGGCGCGGCCCCGACGGGCCATCCTCCCCGAGACATCCGGCCCCGAGGACGAGCGGGCGTGCCCGGCCCGTTGACGCGCCGGGCGGGGCGACCGCATCCGCCGTCTCTCCCGGCCTCGGGCTCCCAAGCCTCCGAGACCTCGCCATGAACCCTCTCCGAGTCCTCTCCCGCTTAGTCCCCCGCCTCCCCCGCGCGGCGGCCCTGGTAACGGCCGCCCTCGTCCCGGCGTCGCCCTCGATGGCCGGCATCACCCTGTCGTCGTCCAGCGCCGTGTCCTACTTCGCCCTCGACACGAGCACGCCGTCGAACGCCGGCTCGCTGCCGATCTTCGTCAACCAGCTTGGCAACGGGGACATGCTGACGGCGGGATCGGGGCTGGCCCAGATCGCCACCGTCAGCACGGCGGTGGCCGCCAGCTCGACGGGGACGATGCTCCCGGCCCCCCCGACCGGGTTCAGCGTCAACTCGAACAGCCTGACGGGCCTGCCGTCCGAATACGGCACGGCCACGACCAGCATCTACGCGGCGGCGACCGGGCAACAGGGGGCCTCCACGCCGCAGGGGGGCATCTTCTTCAACGCGGGGACCTCGCTGGCCGACAACCTGTCCCCGGGCGACACCACCCACGCCTCGGTCGCCTCCTCCACCGGGATCGCGACCTTCACGAATAACAGCTCCTCCCTCGTCATCCTCAATCCCGGGACGGTCGGCGCGGCCCTGAGCGTCGTCGGGACGGTCAACACGAACACCGGGGGGTCCGTCGAGGCGGGGCTCTCGACCTTCATCACCCTCAGCGGCACCGACTACTCCAAGCCGCTCACCTACCAGCTCGACTCGATCGCCCTGGGCGCCGGCCAACTCAGCGTCAACGACGGGGTCGTCGGCGGCCCCACGATCAGCCCGCTGGCCTCCACGATCAGCCCGCTGGCGCTGACCGGGCTGATTCCCGGCGGGTTCAACCTCAGCAATCCCTACTTCCTGGACGGCCAGGAGGCCGCCTCCGCGTCGTACTCCAACGGCCAGCTCACCGGCACCGGCTCGGTCTTCGACCCGTACGCGATCGACCTCGGGACGGGCGACGCGATCACGATCACGAGCTACCTGACCCTGATCTCCGACCCGGGATCGAGCATCGCCCTGTCCGACTCGCTGGACCCGAACTTCACCGGGCAGATCCCCGGGTTCGGGGCCTTCGCCGGCGCCGTCCCCGAGCCCTCGTCGCTGGTGATGCTCGGGGCGGGGATGGCGGGCGTGGCGGCGTGGTCCCGCCGCCAACGGCGCCGGACCTCGGCCGGGATCTGATCCGACCTCGTGGCGGGCGCCCCCGATCCGTCGTATCATCGCGATCGCCGGGGCCCCGAGCCGGGCCCGGCCGCGATCCGCCACGCTCCGGGGACGTCCTCCATGCCCGACCCGATCGAGATCGACGCCGACGCGACCCGGCGAGACGACCCCTCCTCCGGGGACGCGACCCGGAGTGACGACCCCTCCACCGCCTCCGGGTCGCTCCAGGACACCGAGGTCGACCCCTACGCGACGGTCCTGCCCACCCAGGCGGGCGGGGAGTCGGTCCAGGCCGAGCCCCTCTTCGAGACCGTCCAGGACGAGTACGCGACCCGGATGACCGTCGCCCCCACCGCGGCCGGATCGGAGGCGTGGGGCCAGTCCTCCACCCAGTTCTGGCCGGGCCCCGGAGGGGCGGGGGCCGGGCCGATGGCGCCCTCGCGCTACCGGCCGGTCCGGCTCCACGCCCGGGGCGGGCTGGGAGAGATCTACGTCGCCCTCGACGGCGAGCTGAACCGCGAGGTCGCCCTCAAGGAGATCCAGGAGCGGCACGGCGGCCAGACCGAGAGCCAGTTCCGGTTCATCTTCGAGGCCGAGGTGACCGGCGGCCTGGAGCATCCCGGGATCGTCCCCGTCTACGGGCTCGGGCGCCATCCCGACGGCCGGCCCTACTACGCGATGAAGTTCATCCGGGGCGAGAGCCTCAAGGCCGCGATCAAGCGATTCCACGAGCCGGCCGAAAGGGGCAAGGCCCCCTCGTCGGCCCGCTCGCTGGAGTTCCGCCAGCTCCTCGGCCGGTTCGTCGACGTCTGCCACGCGCTCGACTACGCCCACGGCCGGGGGGTGATCCACCGCGACATCAAGCCGGAAAACGTCATGCTCGGCCCCCACGGCGAGACCCTGGTCGTCGACTGGGGCCTGGCCAAGGCCCTGGACCGGCCCGACCCCGACGACGACGCGGCCCCCCGGCCGCTCCGCCCGCTCTCCGGCGGCGACGGGTCGATGACGATGGTCGGCTCGGTGATGGGGACGCCCGCCTTCATGAGCCCCGAGCAGGCCGCCGGCGAGATCGAGGGGCTCGGCCCGGCCTCCGACATCTTCAGCCTGGGCTCGACCCTCTTCGCCCTCCTGACGGGCAAGCCGCCGTTCAAGGCGGATTCGTTCGAAGACCTGATCGAGCACGTCCGGAACGCCGACTGCCCGCCCCCCCGGGCGGTCAACCCGGCCGTCCCGCCGGCGCTGGAGGCCGTCTGCCTCAAGGCGATGGCCCGATCGCCCGGGGACCGCTACCGGACCGCCGCCGAACTGGCCGGCGACATCGACCGCTGGCTGGCCGACGAGCCGGTCTCGGCCTACGCCGAGCCCTGGACCGCCCGGCTGGCCCGCTGGGCCAGGCGGCACCGGACGGCCGTCGCCGCCTCGTTCGCGCTCCTCCTGACCGCCTCGACCGCCCTGGGCATCAGCACCGTCCTGATCGGCCGCGAGCGCGACCGGACCGAGCGGAATTACCGGCTGGCCCGGTCGGCCGTCGACCAGATGCTCACGAAGGTGGCCGAGGTCGACCTGGCCGACGTCCCCCAGATGGCGGGCGTCCGCCGCGACCTCCTGGCCCGGGCGCTGGGGTTCTACCTCGGTTTCCTCGCCGAGCGGGGCGACGACCGCTCGCTCCGCCGGGAGACCGGCCGGGCCCACGCCCGGCTCGGCGACATCCGCGAGCTGCTCGGCAAGTACACCCCGGCCGAGGCCGACTACCGCCGGGCGCTCGACCTCCTGGACGGCGCGTCCGACCTCGAATCGCGCCGGGCCAGGGCCCGGGCCGAGGCCGGGCTGGGCGTCCTGCTCAAGAAGAGCAACCGGTTCGCCGAGTCCGAGGCGATGCTCCGCGCCGCCGTCGCCGGGCTGGAGCCGCTGGCCGCCGACGACCCGGACGACGCCCGCGCCCTCTCGGCCGCCCGATACCAGCTCGGCACGCTCCTGGCCCGGCTCCGGGACCGATCCGGCGAGGACGAGATGGCCTATCGCCAGGCCATCCAGGATCAGGAAGCGCTGGCCGCGACGCCTTCGAGCGCGCCCGAGGCGAAACGCGACCTGGCCCGCTACCTCAACAACCTGGGCATCCTCCTGGCCGGCTCCGACCCCGCCGCCGCCGAGGCGACCTTCCGCCGGGCCCTGGCGATCCAGGACGAGATCCAGGCCCGGTCGGCGACCAACGCCGGATTCCGCTGGCAGCGGGCGAGGACCTGGAACAACCTGGCCAACCTCCTCTTCAGGGGCCGCCGCCCCGACCAGGCCGCGCCGTTCTACGAGCTGGCGAGGAAGGGCTTCGAGTCGCTCGTCTTCGACTTTCCCGACGTGCCCGACTATCGCCGAGAGCTGGCCATGATGCTCAACAACCTCGGCGAACTGCTCGAAGTCCAGCCGTCGGGAGACGCCGACCCGGCCGCCCTGTTCCGCAGGGCCCGCGAGGACCAGGAGTGGCTGGTCAAGGAGTTCGACGAGGTCCCCGACCACCGGCTCAAGCTGTCCGTCACCGAGCTTCACCTGGGCGACCTCCTCCGCTCGACCGACCCGGCCGAGGCCGACGCCTCGTTCGCCAAGGCGATCGACCTCCAGTCGAAGCTCGTCGCCGACTATCCCCAGGTGCCCGAGTACCGGTCGGCCCTCGGCCGGACCCTGACCGAGCGGGCGGCGTTCCTGGCCGGGCAGGACCGGCGGCCCGAGGCGGTCGACCTTCTCGCGAGGGCCGTCGAGGCCCTGGAGCGGGCCCGGGCGGGGAACCCCCGCGACAGGGCCACCGTCGGCCACCTGGTCAGGGCCCGCGACGAGCGGGCCAGGGCCCTCCTGCGCCTCGGCCGCCACGCCGACCTCGCCGAGGAGGCGAAGCACCTCGCCGAGATCGCCCCCGAGCGTCCCGAAGGGCACCTCGCCGCCGCGGCCTACCTGTCCCGCTGCGCGGACCTCGCCTCGCGGGACCCCGCCCTGGCCGAACCCGCCCGCCGGGAGCGGGAGTCCGCCTACGCCCGAGACGCCATCGCCGCCCTCCGCCGGGCCTTCGACGGCGACCGAGGGGACCCGAAGGCACTCGACGGGCCCGACTTCGCCCCCCTCAAGGGCCGACCCGAGTTCGACAAGCTCCGCGACGCCGTGAAGTCCCGCGGCAAGAAGGCCGAGGTCTGACCCGATCGGCGTCGAACCGACGGCCCCTTCCGCCTCCCTCTCCCCCGGGGGCTTTGCCGTTTTTCGCACTCGGCCGAGACCGTCTATCAGACTTTGGGCAGGTTGGGGCGACTCGTGATCTCAAATCTGAGATCTCAGATCCCAATCCTCTTCGAAAATCCATAAGCTGTCTCAATGGCGTGCAAAAGACGGCAAAGCCCCCCGGGAGAGGGCCGGGGTGAGGGGCGTCGCCGGTCGAGTGACCCGGCCCGGCATCCTTCTTCCAGCCCATCGGCGATGCCACGACCCTCACCCCCGGCCCCTCTCCCGGGGGGAGATGGGAGGCGGAAAGACCGATTCTTTCAGGAGTTGTGGGCTATTCCCCGGCATTGGGGCCCGGCCCCGCTCATGGTAAGATGACCGGCCGGCCCGCCCTTCGGGCCCGATCCCGCCCGGAAGGATGTCGCCATGTCGCTCGAATTCCTGGTCGTCTTCGGGTCGGTCCGCCGCGACCGCCGGGGGATCGGCCTGGCCCGGTTCCTGGTCGAGAGCCTCAAGGCCCGCGGACACTCGACGACCCTCGTCGACCCGATGGAGGTTCAACTCCCGCTCCTCGACCGGATGTACAAGGAATACCCGAAGGGAGAGGCGCCCGAGGCCCTCGAACGCCTGGCCGGGCAGATCCGGGCCGCCGACGGGATCGTGGTCGTCTCGGCCGAGTACAACCACAGCATCCCGCCGGCGCTCTCGAACCTGCTCGACCACTTCCTCGAAGAGTATTTCTGGCGCCCCTCGGCCATCGCCTGCTATTCGGCCGGGCCGTTCGGCGGGGTCCGGGCGGCGATGCAGCTCCGGGCGATGCTCGGCGAGCTGGGGATGCCCAGCATCCCCTCACTGTTCCCGGTCCCGAAGGTCCAGGACGCCTTCGACGACGACGGCTCGCCGAAGGACGACGCGTACCCCCGGAGGGTCGCGAGGTTCCTCGGCGAGCTGGAGTGGTACGCCTCGGCGCTCAAGGCGGCGAGGGCCTCGGGCGTCCCCTACTGATCCGGACTTCTGCTGTCTCGGCTTTATGTCACCTCAAGAGATGATCTCTCTTGCAGCCCCGGAGGGGCGACCGTCAATAGCCCAGGGTGAAACCCTGGG
>JAJYDH010000241.1 GCA_021777685.1 Planctomycetota bacterium
GCTCGGTCGCCTGCGAGCCGACGAGGTGGGCGCCCAGCAGTTCGCCGTGCTCGGCGTCGAAGATCAGCTTGACGAAGCCCTCGGTCTCGTCGGCGGCCTGGGCCCGGCCGCTGGCGATGAACGGGAACTTGCCGACCCGGATCTTGTGCCCGGCCTCCTTCGCGCCCTTTTCGGTCAGGCCGACGCTGGCAACCCCGGGGTCGGTGTAGGTGCAGCCGGGGACGTTCGAGTAGTCGATCGGGTGCGGGTGCTTGCCGCAGAGGTTCTCGACGCAGTTGATCGCCTCGTGGTGCGCGACGTGGGCCAGCCACGGGGGGCCGTTCACGTCGCCGATGGCGTAGATTCCCGGGACGTTCGTCTTGTAGCCGTTCTGGGGGTCGGCCTTGATGAACCCCTTGAACAGCTCGACGCCCAGGCCGTCGGCGAAGACCCCCTCGACGTTCGCGAGCACGCCGATCGAGACGAGCAAGATCTCGGCCTCGAAGGTCTTCGGGCCTTGCGGCGTCTCGACCTCGACCTTCACGCCGGAGGCGGACTTCGTCACCTTGCCGGTCTTCGACCCGGTGAAGATCTCGATCCCCCGGCGAGTCAGGCTCTTGGCCAGCGCGGCGGACGAGTCCTCGTCCTCGCCGGGGAGGACGCGGTCGAGCAGCTCGATGACCGTGACCTTGGTGCCGATCGCGTTGTAGAAGTAGCCGAACTCCAGGCCGATCGGCCCCGCGCCGATGATGACCATCGACTTCGGCTGCTTCTCCAGCGACATCGCCTCTTTATAGGAGATGATCTGCTTGCCGTCGAACTCCGCGCCGGGCAGGGGCCGAGGGCGGACGCCGGTGGCGATCACGATCGACTCGGCCGTCACGGTCTCGGTGCCGATCTGGACCTTGTTCTTCGCGACGACCTTGGCGGTGCCGAGCTTGTGCTGGACCTTGTACTTCTTGAAGAGTTGCTCGATCCCCTTGTTCAGGGTGCCCGCGACGTTCCGGCTCCGGCCGATCATCTGGCCGAAGTCCCAGCGGGCATCGCCGCTGTAGCCGAACGCCTTGCCGTGGCGGGAGATCAGCTCGACGAGGTGGGCGTTGGTCAGGAGCGCCTTGGTCGGGATGCAGCCCCAGTTCAGGCAGATCCCGCCGAGCTTGTCGCGCTCGACGCAGAGCACGCGCTTGCCAAGCTGGGCCGCGCGGATCGCCCCGGCATAGCCCGCCGGGCCGCCGCCAATCACGACGATGTCGAAGTCGTGAGCCATGAGATCCCTTCTGTGTCGTCGATCGGTCGAAAGTTGCGGAATGCTCGAACTGCGATGAATTATGTAGGGTGGGTCGAGCCTCGGGCGAGCCCCACCACCGAATTGGTCTGGTGGGGCTCGCCCGAGGCTCGACCCACCCTACGATTGACTTCGCCCTCGGGTCAATCGGGATACGGTTCAGAGCAGCATCGACGTCGGCTCTTCGAGGAGCCCCTTGAGCGTCCGGAGGAACTCGGCGGCGAGCGCCCCGTCGACCGCCCGATGGTCGGCCGTGAGGGTGACGGTCATCACGGTGCCGATCTGGAGCGTGTCGCCGACCACGACCGGGCGCTTCTCGCCGGCCCCGACGGCGAGGATGCCCACCTGGGGCAGGTTGAGGATCGCGTCGAACGCCTTGACCCCGTACATCCCCAGGTTGCTGATCGTGAACGTGCCGCCGGTGAGCTGGGTCGAGGTCAGCTTGCCCTTGCGGGCGGCCTCGACGATCGCCTCGGAGCCCTGGCGGATCTCGCGGAGGCCCAGGGTGTCGGCGTTGTGGAGGACCGGGACCATCAGGCCGCCTTCGAGGGCGACGGCGATCCCGACGTTGACGTCGGGATGCTCGACGATCGCCTCGGGCTCGTAGGTCGCGTTCACGCCCGGGTGCTTCCGGAGGGCGAGGGCCACGCCCTTGGTCACGAAGTCGCCGACGGAGAGCTTGATCTTCTCGGCGGCGAGCTGCTTGTTGAGCCGCTCGCGGATCGAGACGATCTCGTCGATCCGGATGTCGACGGTGACGTGGATCTCGGGGGCGGACTGCTTGGCCTGGACCATCCGGGCGGCGATCGTCTTCCGCATCGGCGAGTGCGGGGTCCGCTTCGCGGCGGCGGAAGACGGCTTCGCGGCGGGCGCCGCCTTCGAAGGCGCGGGGACGGCCGATCCGGCCGGGCGTGAGGCGAGGAACGCCTCGACGTCGCGGCGGATCACCCGGCCGCCGGGGCCGGTCGGCGGGACCTGGCCGAGGTCGACCTTGGCCGAGGCGGCGATCTTGCGGGCCAGCGGGCTCGACTTGATCCGGCCGCCGCCGTGGACCTCGGAGGCCGTGGCGGCGGGCTTGCCCTGACCGTTGGAGATCTCGGGCTGCGTCGGGCTGCTGGTCATCTCGCGGTAGGGGGCGTCGGCCCCCTGGGCCTCATGCTTGACCTGCGGCTCGGCGGCGGCCGGTGCGGGCGCGGCGGCGGTCGCCGCGCCCGACTTCGCCGCGATCGCCTGGGCGTCCTCCCCCTTGCCGGCGAGGATCAGCACGGGGCTGCCGACCTTGACGTCCTGACCCACCTGGGCGCAGAGGACGGCGACGGTCCCCTCGTCGAACGACTCCAGCGGCATCACCGCCTTGTCGGTCTGGATGTCGGCCAGCGTGTCGCCTTCCTTGACCTTGTCGCCGACCTTGACCCGCCACTCGACGATTTGGCCGCTCTCCATCGTGGGGCTGATCGCACCCATGGGCACTTCGATCGGCACGAGACTGATCTCCCAAATGGCTGGTTGGTCGGCGGTGGCCGAGGGCGTTCGTCCGGGGCACGACCGAGGGTGTCCGCCCCTTGTTCGGCTCCTGGCCTGGTGGGGCGGCCACCCTCGGCGGCCTCGGGTCAATGTCGCGGAGGTTTGACGATCAGAGGCGGCTGTACATCACGTCGCGGACCTGGGCGACGACCCGGTCGACGCTCGGCAGCATCGAGGCTTCGAGAGCCCGGTTGTAGGGGATCGGCGCGTCCTTGGTCGTGACCCGGCGGATCGGGGCGTCCAGTTCGTCGAACGCCTTCTGCATGATCCGGTCGGAGATCCCGGCGCCCAGGCCGCAGTAGGGCCAGTCTTCCTCGACGATCACCGCCCGGTGGGTCTTGCCGACCGATTCGAGCAGGGTGTCGAGGTCGAGCGGGCGGATGGTCCGGATGTCGATGACCTCGGCGTCGATCCCCTCGCCGGCCAGGGTCTCGGCGGCGGCCATGGTCGCCTTGAGGGACCGGGAGTAGGTGATCAGGGTCACGTCGGAGCCGGCCCGCTTGATCTCGGCCTTGCCGATCGGGACGAGGTGCTCGCCGTCGGGGACCTCCCCCTTGTCGCCATAGAGGACCTCGTGCTCGATGAAGATCACCGGGTCGTCGGACCGGATGGCGCTCTTGAGGAGCCCCTTGGCGTCGGCCGGGGTGGCGGGCATGACGACGGTCAGGCCCGGGATGTGGGCGTACCAGGCTTCGAGCCGGTGCGAGTGGGTCGCCGCCAGGCAGCCGGCCATGCCCGAGGACCCTCGGAAGACGATCGGCACGGCGAACTGGCCGCCGCTCATGTACCGCATGTTGGCGGCGTTGTTGACGATCTGGTCGATCGCCACGAGGCTGAAGCTGAAGGTCATGAACTCGACGATGGGGCGGAGGCCGACCATCGCCGCGCCAATTCCCATGCCGCAGAACCCTTCCTCGGAGATCGGCGTGTCGATGATCCGGCGGGGGCCGAAGCGGGCGAGCATCCCCTGGCTGACCTTGTAGGCGCCGTCGTACTCGGCGACCTCCTCGCCCATCAGGAAGACGCGTTCGTCGCGCTCCATCTCCTCGGACATCGCCTGGTTCAGGGCCTCGCGGTAGGCAATGACGGACATGGTCACTCCTGGGGGATGTGGTGGGCTACCGTGACGTCCTGGTAGAGCGCCTCGGGCGGCGTCTGCTCGCTCTCCTCGGCGAACTTGATCGATTCCTCGACCTCCGCCTTGATCTCGTCGTGCATCCGCTCGATGGCCTCGTCGTCGATCCAGCCTCGGTCCTTGAGGATGTGCTCGTAGGCGACGATCGGGTC
This sequence comes from Planctomycetota bacterium, assembly GCA_021777685.1. Lineage (GTDB taxonomy): Bacteria > Planctomycetota > Planctomycetia > Isosphaerales > Isosphaeraceae > Tundrisphaera. The sequence goes on from JAJYDH010000241.1 coordinate 4,076, forward strand.
GCGGGCCTTGGCGTCCTCGAGCTCTTCCTTGGTCCGGTACTTGGCCGGGTCGCTCATCGAGTGCCCCCGATAGCGGTAGGTCTTCATCTCGATGAAGCTCGGCCCCTCGCCGGCCCGGGCGCGGGCGGCACACTCGCGGGTGGTGGTGGCGACGAGCTCGATGTCGTTGGCGTCGATCGAGTAGCCCGGGATGCCGTAGGCGGTCCCGCAGCGGACGGTCAGGTCCATCAGGCAGGAGTGGCGATGGAGCTGGGTGCCCATCGACATCATGTTGTTCTCGACGACGTAGATCACCGGGAGCTTCCAGAGGCTGGCCATGTTGAAGGCCTCGTGGAGCGACCCCTGGTTCATGGCGCCGTCGCCGAAGTAGCAGATGCAGACCGAGTCCTTGTTCTGGTACTTGCTGGCGAAGGCGACGCCGGCGGCGAGCGGGATGTGGCTGCCGACGATCGCGTGGCCGCCGAGGAAGCCCTTCTCGGCGTCGAAGAAGTGCATCGAGCCGCCCTTGCCCTTCGAGCAGCCGGTGTAGCGTCCCAGGAGCTCGGCCATCGCCTCGTTGGCGCCCATCCCTCGGGCGAGGGCGTGGCCGTGGTCGCGGTAGGCGGTGATGACGTAGTCGTCCTCGCGGAGCACGCCGATCGAACCGACGGCCACCGGCTCCTGTCCGCTGTAGAGGTGGCAGAAGCCGCCGATCTTGCCGCCCATCTGGTAGAGCTTGTACGACTGCTCCTCGAAGCGGCGGATCAGCAGCATCTGCCGAAGCCAGCCGACCGCCTGATTCTTCGAGACCACCGGCTTGGCTTCGGTCGTCGCTTGCGACATGAAGGCCGACTCCTGATAGGGACCGCCGCCGGGAGACCGCGTCGAGGCGGGGGACGCCGGCGCTTCGGGGGAGGTATGCGTGTGCGGGACGGGGATTCCGCCGACCGGGCCGGCGGGCCGCCGTGGGGGCTCGGGGGAGGAGGGCCGACCACGGAACCATTCCATCAATCGCTCGATCTTAACCAAAAACCGTGGCCCCAATCCAGGCGGGAAGCCGGCGACCGGCCCGGACGGCGAGCGGCGGCCGGAAGAGTGGGACGTCTTCCGAAGGACGGAGGACGCCCCGAACCTCAACCTCTCAGGCCTGGCTCGGGCCGGCGAGCAGTTGTCGGAGCACGTAAGGGAGGATTCCACCGTGCTGATAATAACGGATTTCCTGGGGCGTGTCGATCCGGACGGTCGCCGTGAACCGATGTGCCGTCCCGTCGGGCTTGGTGGCGACCACCGTGACCTCCTTGCCGGCCTTGAATCCGTCGGCAAGGCCGGCGGCGAGCCCCTCAATGGCGAAGGTCTCCTCGCCGGTCAGGCCGAGGTGCTCGACCGCGTCGCCGGCGCCGAACTGGAGCGGCAGGATGCCCATGCCGACGAGGTTCGAGCGGTGGATTCGCTCGTAGCTCTCGGCGATGACCGCTCGGATGCCCAGGAGCTTCGGCCCCTTGGCCGCCCAGTCGCGCGACGAGCCCGAGCCGTATTCCTTGCCCGCCAGGACGATCAGCGGCACCCCTTCTTCCCGGTATTTCTCGGAGGCGTCGAAGATCGACATCGTCTCGCCGTCGGGCAGGTGGCGGGTGACGCCGCCCTCGGTCCCGGGGGCGAGCTTGTTCTTGAGCCGGATGTTGGCGAAGGTCCCGCGGACCATCACCTCATGGTTCCCCCGGCGGGAGCCGTAGGAGTTGAACTCGCTGACCGGCACGCCGTGTTCGAGGAGGTAGCGGCCCGCCGGGCCCTGGGTCTTGATCGAGCCGGCCGGCGAGATGTGGTCGGTCGTGATGCTGTCGCCCAGGACCGCGAGCGCCCTCGCCCCCGTGATCTCCTCGACCGGCGGGGGCTGGTCGGGCATCCCGATGAAGTAGGGCGGGTTCTTGACGTAGGTCGAGCTGTCGTCCCACTCGTAGAGGTCGCCCTGGGGCACCGGCAGCGAGTTCCAGCGCTCGTCCCCCTGGAAGACCTCGCCGTACTCCTTGTGGAACATCTCCGAGCGGACCGACTTGCCCACCGCGTCGGCGACCTCGGCCTGCGTGGGCCAGATGTCCTTGAGGTAGACCGCCTTGCCCTCGGGGTCGTGGCCGATCGGGTCGTTGGTCAGGTCGGTGTCCATCGTCCCGGCGATCGCGTAGGCCACGACCAGCGGGGGCGAGGCCAGGTAGTTGGCCCGGATGTCGGAGTTGATCCGCCCCTCGAAGTTCCGGTTGCCGGAGAGGACCGCGACGGTGACGAGGTCGTCGTCGTGGATCGCCTTGGAGATCTCCAGCGAGAGCGGGCCGGAGTTGCCGATGCAGGTCGTGCAGCCGTAGCCGACGAGGTTGAACCGGAGCTGGTCGAGGTACGGAGTCAGCCCGGCGTCGTCCAGGTAATCGGTCACGACCTTGGAGCCCGGGGCGAGGCTTGCCTTGACCCAGGGCTGCGTGGTCAGGCCGCGCTCGACGGCCTTCTTGGCGACCAGGCCGGCGGCGATCATGACCGAGGGGTTCGAGGTGTTCGTGCAACTGGTGATGGCGGCGATGACGACCGAGCCGTCCTCGATGTAGCCGTTGCGGAGCGGCCGATAGGCTGCCGAGGGGGCCGTGGGGTCCTCGGCGCCGACGGCGGTGCCGCCGCCGCCCTCGCCTTCGAGCCGGATCTCCCCCTTGACGTCGGTCGTCGCCGAGGCCGCGGCGCCGTTGGATTTCGGCGAGGGCGGCCGGGACTCGTGCATGACCTTGAGCGCCTTGCGGAACGACTCCTTGGCGTCGCCGAGCTTGACCCGGTCCTGGGGCCGCTTGGGGCCCGCGAGGCTGGGCTCGACGGTCGCCAGGTCGAGTTCGAGGGTGTCGGTGTAGGTCGCCTCGGGGCCGCCGGGGGTGAAGAACAGCCCCTGAGCCCTGGCGTAGCCCTCCACCAGGCGGATCAGATCCTTCGGCCGCCCGGAGAGTTCGAGGTAGCGGAGCGTCTCGGCGTCGATCGGGAAGATCCCGCAGGTCGCCCCGTATTCGGGGGCCATGTTGGCGATCGTCGCGCGGTCGGCGAGCGGGAGGGTGGCCAGTCCGTCGCCGTAGAACTCGACGAACTTGCCGACGACGCCCTTGCGGCGGAGCTGCTCGGTGACGGTGAGGACCAGGTCGGTCGCCGTCGCCCCCTCGCGGAGCTGGCCGGTGAACTTGAACCCGACCACCTGCGGGACCAGCATCGAGACCGGCTGGCCGAGCATCGCGGCCTCGGCCTCGATCCCGCCGACGCCCCAGCCCAGCACGCCCAGGCCGTTGATCATCGTGGTGTGAGAGTCGGTCCCGACCAGCGTGTCGGGATAGGCCAGGGGCTCGCCGGAGGCGGCCTCGCCCTCGACGTCGGACGAGGAGAAGACCACCCGGGCGAGGTATTCCAGGTTGACCTGGTGGACGATCCCGGTGTCGGGCGGGACGGCCCGGAAGTTCCGGAAGGCATCCTGGCCCCAGCGGAGGAAGGCGTAGCGCTCGCGGTTCCGGCTGAATTCCAGCTCGGCGTTGGTCGCGAAGGCCAGCGACGTGCCGGCCTCGTCGACCTGGACCGAGTGGTCGATCACCAGCTCGACCGGCTGGAGCGGGTTGATCTTCTTCGGGTCGCCCCCCATCCGCTTCATGGCGTCGCGCATCGCGGCGAGGTCGACCACCGCCGGGACGCCCGTGAAGTCCTGGAGCAGGACCCGGCTCGGCCGGAAGGCGATCTCGAGGTTGGGGATCGCCTTGGGGTCCCACCCGGCCAGCCCGAGGATGTCGTCCCGGGTGACGGTCACGTCGTCTTCGTTGCGGAGCAGATTTTCCAGGAGGATCTTCAGCGAGAACGGGAGTCGGGCGAGGTCCACGCCCTGCCCGGCGAGGGCATCAAGGCGATAGTATCGATAGGTCCGGTCGTCGACTTTGAATGTGGCGAGGGACTCGAAACTGTTGGGCATGGTCGGGAAACCTCTCCTGTCCCGGCCGGGGGATGCCGGGACGATCGCGACGTCCGAAAGCTGGCTGGGGCTATAGTCTAACGATTCGCGGCCGGGGGTTCGCCACCCTGCCGGGAAAAAACCCGGAATGAACGAGGTTCGCGCTTCAAGACGCGTCGCGGGCCAGCCTCATCCCGCTGAATTGCCAGCGGGCGTCGGGCGGGAAGAAGTTCCGGTAGGTGGCCCGGACGTGCGACCGGGGTGTCGCGCACGAACCGCCCCGGAGGACGAACTGGTTGCACATGAACTTGCCGTTGTACTCGCCCAGGGCCCCGGCCGCCGGCCGGTAGCCGGGATACGGGGAGTAAGGGCTTCGGGTCCACTCCCAGACGTCGCCGAACATCTGGCAGGGTCCATCTTCGGTCGCCGGGTATGTCCCCGGATGATATCGCCCCGACTCCAGGAAGTTCCCCTCGATCGGCCGGTCGACGGCGGCGATTTCCCACTCGGCCTCGGTCGCGAGCCGGGCGTCGGACCAGCGGGCGAAGGCGTCGGCCTCGTAGTAGCTGACGTGCGTGACCGGCTCGTCCGGGGCCAGCTCGCGGAAGCCGGCCAGCGTGGTCGTCATCCATCGGCCGTCGAGGCGTTCCCAGTACAGGGGCGCCGACCATCCCCGGGCCTTCCTCGCCGCCCAGCCGTCGGAGAGCCAGAATTCGGGCCGATCGTAGCCGCCATCCTCGATGAATCCGAGGAATTCGGCGTTCGACGCCGGCCGGCTCGCCAGCTCGAAGGCTCCGACGTACTCGGGGTGCCTCGGGGTCTCGTTGTCGAAGGCGAAGCCGGGCCCCTCGTGGCCGACCTCGCGAAGCCCGGCGGGGTAGACCGTCCAGCGGAGGGGGCTCGGATCTCCGGCCGGGTCCGGGTCGCGTTCCTGGTAAGCCGGCCGGAGGGGATTGGCGGCGAAGGCGTGCTTGAGGTCGGTCAGGATCAGTTCCTGATGCTGCTGCTCGTGGTGCAGTCCGAGGACGACCGTCGCCCCGAGGGTCGCGATGGTCTCCTCGTCCGCCGATCCCAGCCAGTCCGCCATCCGGGCGTCGATCTCATGGCGATAGCGTTCGACCTCGCCGATCGTGGGCCGGGAGAGCAATCCCCGGCGATCGCGGGCGATCCGCTCGCCGACCGCGTTGTAATAAGAATTGAACAGATAGTTGTACTGGGGATAGCGCGGCCGGTAGTCGGGCAGGGCGTTCGCGAGGATGAAGGTCTCGAAGAACCAGGTGGTGTGGGCCAGGTGCCACTTGACCGGGCTGGCGTCGGGCATCGACTGGAGGACGAAGTCTTCCG
>JAJYDH010000242.1 GCA_021777685.1 Planctomycetota bacterium
AGAGGGGCCGTCGAGGGTCATCCCGCTCGACCTCGGCCCGAAGCTCAGGCGGCCGGGGCCGCTCACCAGCCCGGGGCTCTCCGCCAACTTCGTCCGGCTCCTGCCCGGCGAGACGGTCGCGACCCGCCCCAACGCCTCGTCCGAGCTGTATTACGTCCTCCGGGGGCGGGGCACGACCCGCTTCGACGGCCAGGTCATCCCCTGGGCGAAAGGCGACATCCTGACCCTCCCCTCCGGCGACGGGGCGGCCCACGAGGCCGAGGAAGACTCGGCCTTCTACTGGGTCCACGACGAGCCCTTGCTCCGCTACCTCGGCGCCCGGGCCGCCGAGCCGACCTTCCGCCCGACCCTCTTCCGCGCCGAGGACACCCTGGCCGAGCTGGCCAAAGCCGCGAGCGACCCCGAGGCCGCCAACCGGAGCCGGGTCAGCGTCCTGCTGGCCAACCGGACGTGCGACCAGACCCTGACGATCACCCCGACCCTCTGGGCGATGCTCGGCATCCTCCCGATCGGCGCCGTGCAACTGCCCCACCGTCACCAGTCGGTCGCCCTCGACCTGATCGTCGACTGCCAGCCCGGCTGCTACACGCTCGTCGGCAAGGAGCTGGACGAGAAAGGCCGGATCATCGACCCCGTCCGGGTCGACTGGAAGCCCGCCTCCGTCTTCGTCACCCCGCCCGGCGAGTGGCACGCCCACTACAACGAGTCGGGCACCGAGGCCTACCTCCTGCCGATCCAGGACGCCGGATTGCAGACCTATCTGCGGAGCCTCGACATCCGGTTCTATACCGAGGATTGAGCGCGGGGCGCCAGCTCCAGCGGGTCGCGTCCGGATGGGCCCGCCGGATCACTTCTCCACCGCGACCAGGTAGATCCCCAGGCCCACCAGCAGGCCGCCCAGGGCCAGGGGCCAGGTGAACGCCTCGCCCCGGATCAGGGTGCCCAGGGTGATCCCGAACAACGGCGTCAGGAAGGCGACCGTGACCAGCCTCCCCGCGGGGTAGCGGCGGAGGAGGATCATCCAGATCGCGAAGGCCACGCCGGAGACGAGCAGCCCCTGGAACAGCAGGCCCCAGACGACCTCCGGGGTGAAGTGGTAGCTCGAACTCCCCTCGATCGCCGCGCTGTAGAGGAAGCTCAGCGGCACGGCCAGCGCCGACTGGGCCAGGAGCAGGGTCGTCGGCGGGATGATCGGGAAGGTCTTCTTCTGCGCGATCGCCTGGAACCCGAAGACGATCCCCGAGGCCAGCACGACCAGGTCGCCGACCAGCCCGCCGCCGAGCATCAGGGGTTTGATCAGCATCACCGCCACGCCGGCCGCCGCCGCGATCAGCCCGACGATCCCCCGGACGCCCATCCGCTCGCCGAGCAGCAGCCAGGCCAGCGGCGCGACGACCAGCGGGTGGATGTTGATGAAGACCGACGACCGGCCCGCCTCGCTGTGGCTGGTCCCCCAGTTGAACGAGCCGATCTGGACCGCCGTCAGCAGGCCGTGGACGGCCAAAAGCCACCAGTATCGCGGCTCGACCCGCCAGGTCGCCCCTGCCCTCCGGCAGAACAGGACCACGACCGGCAGGCTGATCAGGAACCGGAGCCCCGCCCCGCCGATCGGCGGCACGCCCGCCGCCGAGATCGCATACTTCGCCGCCACCGCGTTGCCCCCCCAGAGGAAGCAGCAAAGCGTCGCCGCCGAGAGCCCGGCGGCGTCGATGCGATCCGGTTCATTCATGGGCCGGTGGTCAGTGGTCAGTGGTCAGTGGGGAGTGATCGGCAGGCGGCTTCCAGGTCAGAGATTATGCCAGGTCGGGTCCGAATTCGCGATAGTCTGACTGACCACTGACCACTAGCCCCACGCGACCGCTATTTGCCTTTCGCCTTCGCCCGCTCGGCGGCCTCGGCGATGATGGCTTCGGGGTCCTTGTTGAAGAGGTCGCGGCAGCCGGAGCAGCAGACGAAGTACGACTTGCCCTTGTGCGAGACCTGGATCGTGCCCCGCCCCTCGGTGACGATGCAGACCGGGCCCGACTCGCCGGCCGCGAAGGCGACGCCGTTGCGGGTGAAGCCCACCTCGCCCAGCCGGGCGAAGACGTTGGGCGAGGGCTCCGACTCCAGGAGGACCAGGAACCGCAGCTCGCCGGGGATCGTCAGCGTGACCCGGCGGACCCCCTCGCCCGGCCCCTCGGCGGTCAGGACCAGCGGCCGGTCCGGCGCGGCCTTGCCGGAGAACGTCCGCTTCGAGCCGTCGGCCAGCGTGGCGTCGAGGACGTAGGCCCCCGGCCCCTTGCCCGGCCTGAGCACGGCCAACTTGAGGTATTTCCCCTTCTGGATGTCGATCTCCAGCGCCGCCGAGCTGTCCGAGAGCTTCCAGGCCCAGCTCGCCGACTCCTGCCAGGAGCCCGACGACTGCCCCCGGCGGACCTGCCCCACCCCCCGCCAGCTCCCGACCAGCGGGCCGTAAGCCTTCAAGGTCGTCTGCGCCTCGCGGCGGGCCGAGGCCCCCTCGTCGGCCGCCACGGCCAGGATGCCGATGCCGAATGTCGCCAGCACCGAGGCGGCGAAGGCCCTCATCTTGATGGAATTTCGCATGGTCTGCCCGCGCCCCCGAGGCCCCGTTCTCGACCCCGATTGGGATTGTAACCGAGCCGCCCGCCGTCGTCAGCCCGTCGATCAGATCTCGGCGCCCATGTCGAATTGCTGCTCGTCCTCGCGGACGCCGCCACGCCCCTTGCCCAGCTTCCCGATGTCGTCGACGACCTCGATCGACCTCAGATACTTGACCATCTTGAACCCGAGCTTCGTCTCGAGCCGGACCCGCAACGGGGCGCCGTGCTGGATCGGCAAGGTCTGGCCGTTCAGCTCGTAGGCGAGGATCGCCTGAGGGTGGCGGCCGATGTCCAGGCTGACGCACTCGTAATAAGGGAGGCCCGTCGGCTCGTGCATCCCGAACGAGCGGAACGCCAGGTACTTCGCGCCCGGGGTCGGCCGGCAGCGGTCGAGGATCTCGCGGATCGGGACGCCCGACCATCGGCCGATCGACGTCCAGCCCTGGATGCAGTGGTGCAGCGTGGTCTGGTCCTGCCTGGGCAGCGCCCGGAGCTCATCCAGCCCGAGGCTCAGGGGGTTCTCGACCAGCCCCGAGACCTCGAGCCGGTAGTCGGCGAACGCGCTCGCGAGCAATTTCTCATAGGTGTCGTCGTCGCCCCGGGCCTGGGGATAGGCCGAGATCGGAGGATAGCCGTTGAGCCGGAAGAAGGGGGATATCTTCGACTCGTCGTAGTCCTGGACCGAGCCCAGGCGGTGCAGCAAGGTCTCGCGGATCGGGTCGACGAGCCCGGAGAGGACCGCGTGGGCGAGCGGCCTGTTCGACCCGGTGAAGGCGCCGGCGGCGACATGGAACAGGACGATCGCGAGGATGATCCCCAGGCCGAGACCGGCCCCGAGCCACGAGCCGTCCGGGTCGGTCCGGCCGAGGACCATCTTGTCCATCTCGGCGGCGAAGCCGTGCCAGAAGACCATCACCAGGTGGATCAGGACGAATCCGAGGAACAGCGCCATGCCGAGGAAATGCAGGCTCCTGGCCGTCTGACGGCCACCCGGGCCGTAGGCCCGCTCGATGACCGGGAAGCGACCCAGGAGCGACGGCGATTGCGAGAGGCCGGTGAGGATCTGGAACGGCGCGAGGGCGAAGATCAGGCCGAAATAGGTCAACTGCTGAAGGGCATTGAACGGCAGCCGCGTGTCGTAGTTGTATCTCGGGTCGTGGGGCCCGGGCGACTCGAGCCGGGCATAGGCCACGAAGGACCGCCAGGCGTCGGGGATGACCTCCCACGAGGTCGGCACGAGCCGCCGCCACTCCGGCGAGATGAACAGGAGCACGACGTAGGTCAGCCCGCAGGCCATCCAGAGCGGGGCCGAGAGGAAATGCCAGTATCGCCCGAGGCCGAGCCCCTCGCCTCCCGGCAACGACAGCCATGACGACCACTCGACCTCCTCGTCGGTCGAGCACCACATCCGGTCGCTGGGCATCTCCTTCCGGGTGAACCGGAGCCATTCGCTCCCCGGCCGCGCGTCGACGTTCCAGTAGAGCTTCGGATGCGCCGCCAGGATCGCCAGGCCGCTCCGGACCAGCAGGAACAGGAACAGGACGTTGAACCAGTGCGCCAGGCGCAACCAGAGGGGAAACCCGAGTTCCGCGCCCTTCATCGACCCCTCCCCACGACCATCGATCCCGCCGGGAGGATGCGCCCGGCGGTGACAGCCCGTCGGGGGCCCGACCCCGGATGATTCCCGGCAAATCGGATACCGAGCCCCCCGCCGTCGGCCCGGAACTTGCCCACTGGAGCTCGTCGGCCAGCTGACGACCGACTCCGCGAGGAGATCCCGACGATGACGAAGAACCCCTCCCATCCTCGACCCTGGGACTCGCCGACCCGCGAGCACCCGGAGCCGGTCCCGCTCGTCTCGGAGTCGGACCTGGTCAACCCGCTTCTCAAGGTCGCCGAGGTGATGCGCGGCGACGTCCGGACCTGCTCGCCGTTCAGCACGGCGACCGAGGCCGCGCTCATCTTCCGCGATTGCCACTGTGGCGCCGTCCCGGTCGTCGACGGGGGCAAGCCGGTCGGGATCGTCACCGACCGCGACGTCGCCCTGGCCCTGGCCGACCGCGAGGCCGGCCTGCCGGACGTCCCCCTGGCCGACCTGATGGCGAAGGATCTCGTGACGGTCGAGTCGGACGCGCCTCTGGCCGAGGCCCTCGATCGGTTCGAGGAGGGCGCCCGCCGGCTGGTCGTCGTCGACTCGTCGGGGCAACTGGCCGGGATCTTGAGCTGGGCCGACCTGGTGCCGCACCTCTCCAAGAGGGCCATCGGCATGGTCGCGGCGAAGATCGAGCGGGATCGCTGAGTGCCGCGACGCCCCCGGGCCGCCGGGTCGATCACGGGCCGAGGTGTTCGATCGCCCCGGTCCAGAAGGCGAGGAACAGCCCGGCGATCAGGCCCAGCGCCAGGCCGATCCGGAGCCGGGAGACTCCGACCTGGAACCGGCGCTCGGCCTGGGGCTTCCCCTCCAGGCCCTCCAGGAACTCGACCCGCCGGGCGATGCTGCCGTGACGCCACGACCGCGCGGTCGGCTCCATGCCGTTGAGCGCCGCGACGTTCTCCAGGGCGTTGACGAACATCCGGATGCCGACCGGGCAGAGCGGGCCGTCGACGGCCGGGGTGTCGGGCCTCGAATAGAGGTCCGGGTGGGGCGGGCAGTCGACCCGACCGCACGAGACCGCCCGGCAGCCGAAGACGTCGGCCTGGCGCTCGAATCGCCTCGACAGGACGCCGAAGATCGCCGCGAAATAGCCCACGCCGAGCAGGAGCGTGGTCGCCCCCTGCGCGACCGTCGACCCGGTCGACCCGGCCGGGCCGCCGGGCCCGCCCAGGACGTGGGCGTAGACCAGGTCGCTGGCCAGGGTCAGGATGCCCATGCTGCCCACGAAGAAGAAGCCGAAGAACGCCAGGTGCCGGTGACGGATGTGCCCGACCTCGTGGCCGAAGACCGCCGCGATCTCGTGCGGGTCGAGCCCGTCGATCAGGGCGTCGGTCAGCAGGACGTAGCGATACCACGGCAGGGCGCCCGTGACCCCCGCGTTGACGATCGCGCCCTCGGTCTCCCAGACCAGGATGTCGGTGTGGCGGAACCCGAACCTCGCCGAGAGCCGCTCCAGCCGGTCGCGCAACGGGCCGTCGGGGAGCCGGCGGGTCGGCCAGCTCAGCCGGACGAACGCCGGGGCCAGGACCATCACCAGGGCCCCCATCGCCGCCATCATCCCCATCTGGAAGCCGGGGTCCTCCGACGTCGAGGGGAACCACCGGCGGGCCAGGTCCTGCGCCAGCGAGAAGATCAGGGCCGCCGGCAGGACCATCCCCAGCGTCTGCCGGGCCCTCAGCGCCAGGTATCGCGCCACGCCCGCCGGGGGCCGCGCGAGCAGGGCCCGCTCGCCGGGATACAGGCCCCACCAGCCGGCCACCTGCGCCAGGACGAACGGCAGGAGGATCAGGACCTCGTCGAGGAGGATCGCGTCGCGGAGCCCCAGCCCGGAGCGGACCACCTCGGGCCAGCCGAGGCCGTGGATGATCCAGGCGTAGCCGCCCAGCGTCAGCGCCCCGACGGTCCTCGAACCGGCCGCGAACAGCCGGCGGGCGCCCGAGGTCGCGCGCCCCCGGCGGCGGACCCGGGCCCGGACCAGCGTCGCGAACGCCAGCGCCGTCAGCCCGACCAGGCCGACCTCGGCCATCGCCTCGATCAGGCGAGGGACGACCGAGCCCCGGGGGACCGGCGAGGGCGGCAAGATCGCGTCGGTCCCGAAGGCGAGGAACAGCGCGATCAGCAGGGAGACGGGCATAACGGGACGACCCTCGAACCGCCGGGCTCTCGACGATTATGGGGCCGCCCCGGCGGCGGCGTCAAGGACCCGAGGCCGTCCGGGACTGCCCCTGGACCTCGCGGAACGCCGAGCGGAGCTGCTCCCGCTCCTCCTGATAGCCCCGGATGCTCTCCTCATACTGCGCGTTGGCCACCTCCAGCGCCCGGATGGCCTTGGAGTCGTCGACCGCCCTCTGGGCCAGGTCCTGGTTCTGGACCTTGAGGGTCAGGGTCGAGTCCTTGAGCTGCGCGTTCTCCGTCCGCAGGCTCTTGACGAGCTTGTGGGCGTCGTCCAGCCGCGATTTCGGCACGAAGGCGCAGCCGGGGGCCAGCGCGAGGCCGGCGGCGAGGGCCGCGGCGACGGCCGGTCGGTGTCGTTCGACCATGCGTTCCGACTCCTTTCGGGACGGCGAGGCCATCGCTCTCGGGACGACCCGGGGGCGGGCGTTCGGGCCCGCCCCCGGGGACATCCTCATCTCATCTCACTTGAACATGCCGGCGAGCTGGTTGATCAGCCCCGCCGCCGGGCCGTTGCCCTGGAACTCGTAGAGGTTGCGGATCAGGTCGAGCGAGAAGACCATCGAGACGAAGACCAGCGCGGTGGTGAAGCCGAGCAGGCCGACCCAGATCCCGCCCCATTCGGCCTGGGGGCCGAGGGCGCCGATCCGGCCCATGCCGGCGGCGGACGGCGTGGCCACCGGGGCGGGGGCGCCGACGTCGCTCTCGACGTCCCAGCCGCTGGAGACCTCGCCCGAGCTGCCCTCGTCGGCGGTGAACTCGCCCGACTCCTCCTCGGCGGCGATGGCGGCGCCCATCGCGGTCGCGGCGTTCTGGTCGACGTCGTCCTCGTCGAGCGCGAAGACCTCGGAGGCCGAGTCGGACTCCTCCAGGTCGAAGTCGCTCGACCGGTCGATCTGCACGGTCCGGTCGTCGTGGTCCGAGTCGAGGGCGTCGACCTCCAGGCTGAAGTCGGTGTCCTCGAAGATGTCCTTCTCGGTCATCCCCATCGACGTGGCGCCGGGGTCGGAGGGGATGACGCCGGGCATGACCGTGGCGGAGTTGGGGTCCTGCTTGGCGACGGCCGGGGCGGGCTTGGGGGCGGCCTTCTTGGGGGCGGGCCGGGCCGGCTCGTCGTCGTCGAGCGGGGCCAGCTCGATCGAGTCGGCCTGCGAGAGGTCGAACCCGCCGACGCCCTGGAGGTTGATCCCCGAGTCGCTGGGGCGGGCCAGGTTGATCCCCGAGGCCGACGGCTGCGCCGCGGTCACGTCGGAGTCGCTCGGGCCGGCCAGCGGGGTGGCCTCGAACTCGTCGGAGACGTCCAGGGCGGTCAGCTCGAAGTCGCTGCCGCTCTCGGGCTCCAGGGCCGAGGCGATGTCCTGCGACGGCATCAGCTCGAAGTCGCTGCCGCTCTCGGGCTCGGCCTCGAACATCGAGACCTCGCCGGACGAGCCGGCGCGGCCGGGCTTGGCCGGCTTGTCGCCGGGGTAGGCCAGGGCGTCCATGTCCGACTCGGAGTTGTCGTTGACCAGCGTCACGTCGGAGTCGCTGGGCAGGTTGTGCGCCCCGGCGGGCATCATCCGGACGTCGGAGTCGCTGGCGTCCTTCAGCGGCCTCTCGGGGACGAGCCGGACGTCGGAGTCGCTGGGCTGCTTGCCGCCCTGCTTCATCCCGATGATCGTCGAGCTGGAGCTGGACAGCGGGCCGGCCGGCAGCGACAGGTCGTCGAACTGGACGTCGTGCTCGTCGGAGCCCGAGCCCGAGGCGGCCAGGTCGGTCGTCTTCGAGGCGAGGTCGGCCTTGGCGGTGCCGAGCTGGAACTCCGAGAGGTCGATCTCGTCGCTGCCGCTGCCGTCGGGCACGTCGAGCTCGAGGTCCGACAGCGACAGCTCGGGGTCGCTGCCCAGCCCCCGCCGCCTGGCCAGCTCGTCGATGTCGGCCACGCGGAACTGCCACGAGCCGCTGTCCATGAACGCCCGGACCTCGCGGTGCTGGGCCTTTTGCTTCAAATCCTCGGGGCTCATGCCCAGGACGCGGGCGGCCTCTTCGAGGGTGTAGAACTGAGCCATCGACGTGCTCCTCGCGATCGAGTCCGGCCCTTCGGCGGCCGTCCTGTTCGATTCGATTGGATTCTCTGGGCGGGGTCGGGAGGGGGGCCCGCCGCGCCGAGCACGCCGACGCCCGCCCTCACTTGGCCATCGACTTCACCATCGCCTCGATCGAAGAGACCTCGGGCGGCTGGTTGTTGAACTCCGACAGCTTCAGATCATATCGATACTGGCGGGCCGCTTCGAGCTTGACCGTCCCGGTGCCTTTGGGATTGCCCGGCTCGACGCGGTACACCGCGAAGGCTTGCGACCTGGTGTCGATCAGGTAGAGCATCTGCGAGGACGAACCGTTGGCCGGGGAGGTGAAGGCGATCGTCCCGTTGGACTCGGAGGCCGGGGCCATCCCCTGCGCCCGGGCCGTCGGGCCATGCCCGCCGCACCACCAGGCCAGGACCAGACCCGCCATCAAGCCCGGCAGACCGTAACGCGCCGCCCCGCCCAGGTGTCCCGTGGACATCGTCGATCCTCCTTGATGTTCGCCCCGGCCTCCCATCCCTGGGGAGGCCCCACAACTCGACGCGGATCGGATGGCCGCCGCGAATCCGACGCGGGACGCCCGCGCCTCCCGACGGCCTACTCGCATCCAGTTTAACACACCACGAGAGGCGCGGTGATCGGCGGATGGCGAATCCCACGCCCAAGACTTCGGCGAGGCCGGAAGAGAAATGCGACCGGCCCCCTCATTCTTGCAGAGACCGGAGAAGCTGACAAGGTCAAGGACCGAGGGGACAGGGTTGTTTCCTTCTCACTTTGGGAGGGTCAACGGGGACTGGCTCCGGCTGTACTCGGCCGGTGCCCGTCCCCCTTGAATCGCCCACTTTGC
>JAJYDH010000243.1 GCA_021777685.1 Planctomycetota bacterium
CCGGGCCGGACGGGCCGGCCGAGCACGGCGGCGGCCTTGCGCTTGGCCGCGTAATACTCGGCCTCGGAGGCGTCGCGGAGGCGATTCGAGGGGTCGCCCGCCTCCGGCCCGATCGCGCCGAGCATCCGCCGGGCGGCCTCGATGGCGATCTGGCGGCGGGCCCGGAGGAACAACCATGTGGAGCGCACCAACCGGACGTTCCGTTTCCTGGAGAAGGTGCGGTACAAGTGGCGCGGCCGTCGGACGCTGGTGAGTTTCGCGGTGTTAACGCTGGATGGGATCTGGAAGGAGTGGGCCGAGGCCGAGCGGAAGGGGGCCGAGGATCCGAATCAAGTCCGGAACGTCACATCGCAAACCCGGTCCAACCAACGTTCAATCCGTGCCGCATGAGATCGAGGTGGTGATCAGCGAGAAGTCTCATGATTTTCCCTCACCCCGGCCCCTTGATCGCCCTGCGGAGCAGGTTGTGGGTGATCCGCTGGACGCGGTCGTCGGGGCCGTGGGGGCGGGTCCAGTGGGTCCAGGGGAGGGTGTGGCCCGGCGGCGAGCTGAGCCCCTGGGCCCAGAAGATCGTCGAGGCGTTGAAGACGAAGTTCCCCTTCGGGCCGGGATAGATCGTGCTCGACCACCGCTGAGGGGTCACGCCGCCGACCAGCGCGGTGCCCTCGCCGACGACTTCAAGGCCGGGGATGTCCGAGGGCGGGTCGCCGTGGTACTCCCAGCCGATCAGGCCGGGGATGTGCTCCCCCCCGGCCATCCCGGTCCCCTCGAAGATCCAGTGCTCGGGCCTGGCGCAGACCCAGTCGCCGCCGCCGTTGACCGGCTCGACGTTCCGGGCCCCCATCAGGTAGCCCTCGTCGGGGCCTCGCTCGGGGAAGGGGCCGTGCTCGCGCTCGCGACGCTCGGCATACTTGTAGGAGCCGCCGTAAGGGCCGCCGCGGAACATCACCCGGGCGGGCTGTCCGTCGCTCGAAGGGGTCAGCGGGGCGACCCAGCAGACGGAGTTGCCCGAGAGGAACAGCAGGCTCACGCCCGAGTCTCGGAGCCTGACCACGCTGTCGTACTGGCGACGGTCCCAGTACTCGTCGTGGCCGACGCTGATCCAGGCTTTGGCCTTGAGGGCCCGGTCGGGGGTGACCATGTCGGAGTTCGAGCAATAGGCCACGTCGTAGCCGTGCTGCTCCAGGAAGTAGGCCAGGGGGAACTCGAACGGGAGGAACTCTCCCGAGCCGACGGTGAGCGGGTCGTCGACCACCCCCCGGAACTGGGCCTCTCGGCCGTAAGGGCGATCGAAGCTGACGGCGGCCCAGGGTCCCTGGACCCCCTTCGGGTGGGTGTAGACCGAGTAGTGGGTGGGCCAGCGGTTATAGGCCTGCCAGGTGTTGTCGGAGACCTGGACGAGGACGTCGACCGGCCGGTCATCGCGGACCACGAAGACGACGTAGCTCTGCCAGGGGGCCGAATTCTCGTCCGGGGGCCGGAGCGAGAGCCGGCCGAGGTAGACGCCGCTCGGCCAGTCCCCGGGGATGGTCAGGGTCGCGGACTTCTCCCAGCGACATTCGTGGATGTCCTTCGGGCCGGGCTTCGGGGTGGGCTGAGGCTTCCCCTCGAACGGCCCGAGGGTCCGCATGAGCCTCGCCCCCCGGCCGCCGTAGTAGCCCATCCGGAAGACCTCGATCGTGAACCGGCCGGGAGGGTCGGTCGAGACCAGGAAGTCGACCGACTCGCCGGCCTTGACGCTCTGCTTCGAGGCGTAACCCTCGATCCAGGGAGATCGGAACCCGTCGATCCCGTCGACCCGGACCCGGGTGAGCTGCCAGTCCCTCGCCCCCTCGCGGGCGTTCTCGCGAGGGATGAGCGCCGGGTCGCGTTTGGGCCCGTCGGCCGGGGCGAGTTGCGAGCACGCCAGCGCCAGGAGGCAGGCGACCCACGGTTTCCGGAAGACATGGTCTGGCGATGTCATGATTCCACCTCGGGTTGATCGGTCAGGCGCCGTCGGCCATCCGGAGTTCGCGGCGGGTCCGGCCGTAGGTCGCTTCGAGGTCGACCGGCAGGCAGGGGCCGCCCTTCAGCCAGAGCGGCATGATCGGCAGCGGGCCGCCCAGGGCGAGCGGCTCCCGCCAGATGTCGAGCCCGGCCGGGGTCGGCCGATAGGCCGAGGTATAGAGGTCGCCGTTCATGGCCTCATCGGCGGCGAGCAGGCGGGCCAGCAACTCGCCGTGCAGGTTCCCGCCCCGTTCCGTCACGACATCGACCACGACGACCCCGAGCCCGCCGTTCAGGTAGGTCTCGCACTTCGAGACGAAGGCCTCGCGATGAGCCGGCCGGTCCTTGTTCGCCGGGCTGACCAGCTCGATCGCGCCGGCCAGGACGGGACCGCCGATCGCCTCGTAGACGAGGACCTCGACCGAGTCGGTGACGATCGAGAACGGAATGGTCAGAGACGGGCTCGGGGGCGTCCAGGCGGGGCCGGAAGCGGCGCCGATCGGGGCCGGCTCCTCGAAGGCCGCCACGTCGATCTCGATGCCGAACTGGACATTGGGCTCGGCGAAGTAGCCTTCCGGCATCCGGGCGTTCAGGTCGAACGCAATGGTCGCCGCCCAGGCGTGGTGGGAGGAATGCCAGTGCCGGCGACTGCTGAGCGGCGGCCGGAAGTGATCCAGGAGCGGCATGGCACGCCTTTCAGCGGTCGATCAGGATCAGGACCCCGGCCGCGATCGCCAGCGCGGCGAGGGCCGGCCCGGAGTACGGGATGCCGGCATTCAGGAGGGAGATCGCACCCGAGGCGATCAGCCAGACGCACAGGAGGGTCGTGCCGTACTTCCGGCTCTTCTTGAAGATCGACATGCGCCGACCTCTCGGGTCGTATTCAGTTCAGGACCGTCAGGGCCGCCTTCTTCTTCTCGCGTTCCGGCTTGAGGGCGGGGGTCTCCTCGGCGAAGCGGTTGACCTCTTCGAGGAGGGCCTCGACCATCTCGGCCTCGGAGACGCGGCGGATCGGCACCCCTCGCTTGAAGATGATCCCCTTGCCGCCGCCGGCGGCGATCCCGAGGTCGGCCTCCTTGGCCTCGCCGAAGCCGTTGACCAGGCAGCCGAGGATGCTGATCCTCAAAGGGTCCTTCAGGTGCTTCATCTTCGATTCGACCTCGGCGACGATCCGCTCCAGGTCGATGTCGAGCCGGCCGCAGGTCGGGCAGGCGACGACCTCGGGCCGGTTGACCCGGCGGTCGGTGGCCCGGAGGATGTCGAACCCGGCGGCGATCTCGGGCACCGGGTCGCCCAGCAGGGAGACCCGGATCGTGTCGCCGATCCCCCTCAGGACGATCGCGCCGATGCCCGCGGCACTCTTGAGCGTGCCGTACTCGCGGGAGCCGGCCTCGGTGATCCCGACGTGCGTGGGATAGCTACTCTGGGCGGCGAACTGGGTGTAGCACTCGACGGCCGTCGGGACGTGGCTGGCCTTGAGCGAGACGATGATCTCGCGGTAGCCGAGCGACTCGCAGGTCTCGATCGCCCGGAGGGCGCTCTCGACCATCGCCTCGGGGCAGGGGAAGCCGTACTTGTCGATCAGGTCCTTTTCCAGGCTCCCCGAGTTGACGCCGATCCGCATCGGCACGCCTTTATCCTTCGCCTTGCGGATGACCTCCTTGAACCGCTCGACCCCGCCGATGTTGCCCGGGTTGATCCGGATCTTGTCGACGGCCCGTCGGCCGTCGTCGGTCGTGGCGTCGAGGCAGGCCAGGGCCATCTTGTAGTCGTAGTGGATGTCGGCGATCAGCGGCAGCTTGATCCGCGACTTGATCGCCTTGCAGGCCTCGACGTCTTCCTTCTTGGGGACGGTGACGCGGACCAACTCGCAGCCGGCCTCTTCGAGGGCGTGGATCTGGGCGACCGTCTCGTCGATGTCGAACGTGTTGGTGGTCGTCATCGACTGGACCAGGATCGGCCGGTCGCCGCCGACGACCCGGTCGCCGATGGCGACCTCTCGCGTCCTGTGCCGGGAGACCGTCGTGCTGTAGGCCATCGTCGCCGTCCTCTATGTCGCGTTTTGTCAAGCCTTTGCGGATTTTCCACGCCGCGTGACATCCACGCTTATCGTAGTCGAGGCCGCCCGGACGGTCAAGGCGACGCGGGCGTTGCCGGCGAGCCGTCGTGGACCTCGATGTCGAGATCCAGCCCGCCGGGGACGAGCCTGGCCTTGAGGTTGAAGGTTCTCGCGCCCGGCCGAGGGGCGGCGGGGGCGGGCGCCTCGAAGGAGGCCGGGGCGACCCGGTCGACCTTGGCCGAGGGGTCGGCCTTGGGGCGGGCGTGTGGCTCGACGACGGTGATCTTGTCGGAGGCCAGGAGCGTCCCCTTGGCCTCCTCAAGGGCGGCGATCGACGTGTTATAGGAGGACTTGTAATGCGCCTCTTGCGCGATCGCGTTGGCGTACTGGTTGACGGCGTCGAGCAGGCGGTCGACGGTGACCTTGCCCTCCTCGTGGGAGGCCCGCTGGGTCTCGAGCCGCTGCTGCGCGGCACCTCGGAGCTTCTGGGCGGCCTGGAGCTGCTTGTAGTTCGCGTCGAGCTCGAGGAAGAACCGGGCCAGGGCGTGCGTCGATTGGCGGCGGACCTGCTCGAAGGATGCTTGCTGCTTCTCCAGCTCGCGCCGGCTCGCCTCGCGCCGCTCGACGGGCAGCGTGGGATTGTCCCCCTCGATGAGGGCCTTCAACTCCGCGACGCGGACGAGCCGGCGTTTCTCGGCCATGTCGGGCTGCGAGGCGTCCATCGCGGCCAGGCACTCTTTCCAGTCCGGGTCGACCTCGGCCTCGGTCGGGGCCGTGGCCGGGCCGATCCGGCGATCGTCGGCCGCCGGCAGGCCGAGGATGTTGCGGAGCTGCCGCTCGGTGGTGATGACGTCCGAGGTGGCGCTCACGAGGTTGAGCTTGAATTGGTCGAGCTTCTGCTCGGCCTCGGCGACGTCGGCGGGGGTCGACCGTCCGGCGGCCAGCTCGACCCGCTCGCGGGCGAGGATCTCCTCGCCGAGCTTGACGGCGGTCTGGCGGGCCCAGTGCGCGATCTGCATCTCCGACAGGGACCAGTATTGCTGCTCGATCGACCGGACGTGCGCCATGATGGCGGACTTGAAGTTGCAGATCGAGGCGTCGCGGTCGACCGGGGCGATCATGAGTTCGGGGCGGTCGACCGGCTCGACCGGGGCCCCTCGTCCGACCCCGACGGTGATCACGCGGACGACCTCGGAGTTGTCCAGGCCGATCCGGATGGCCTCGCGCAGGGTCATCATCCGAAGCTCATCCGCTCGCGACTTGAATTCGCCCGGGGCGGGCAACGTCGGCGCCGTCGAGGGCCTGGGCTCGTCGGCGGCGATCAGGGCCAGGGCCAGGAGATTCGAGAAGACCAGCATGCGTCGGGCTCCGTCCGAACAGTGGGGCGTGGGTCGGGGCATCCGTGATCCGACGACCGGAACGGGACAACAGGCCGGCCGATCGTCCCGAAGCCGACGGGATCTCGCCCCTCTCCCCATCCATTCGAACCGCCCTCGATCGCCCCGACAGACTGCGAGACCTGTCGCCCGAACCTCGGGCGCGTTATCGTGACGGCACACCCTTCGATCAACGGACTCAGCCGGGATCTAGACCCATGCTCGACGGCCCGCTCGTCTTCGTCGACGTCGACACCCAGCGCGATTTCCTCGAACCCGACGGGGCGCTCTTCATCGCCGGCTCGGGGGCGATCCGGCCGAACCTGGCGAGGCTCACCCGGTTCGCCCGAGAGCACGGCATCCCGATCCTCGCCACCGCATGCGCCCACGCCGAGGGCGACCCCGAGTTCGCCGTCTTCCCGCCCCACTGCCTGCTCGGGACCCCCGGACAGGCCCGGATCGACGAGACCGCCTGGCCCGGCGGGATCATCCTCGGGCCGGGAGGGCCGATCCCCGACCCGATCCCGCCCCATCTGACCATCCCCAAGCAGAAATACGACGTCTTCTCCAACCCCGACGCCGACCGGGTCGTCTCGGTTTACGCCCAGGGCGACCCGACCTTCGTGGTCTACGGCGTCGCGACCGATTACTGCGTCCGGTGCGCGGTAACGGGGCTGCTCGACCGGGGGCGGAAGGTCGCCATCGTCGCCGACGCGATCCGGCCGGTCGACCTGTCGGCCGAGGCCGACCTCCTCACCGAGTTCGCCCGCCGGGGGGCGCTCTTGACGGTGACGGATGTTGTCACTCATCCGGCAACGCCTGATCGTTAAAAAATCCGATTTCACAAAAAAAGCTGAAGATTCCGCTCGAAAATCACGATAATTATCATGCCCCCGAAAGCTTGACATTAAACTCAAGCTTGACTAGGATGTTTCAGGGGAAGGCGCCTAAACTGTTATGCTACCACTTTTTACTCGTCAGGGTGTCTTGCCGCCCGGCGATTATGAGATGACGCTCGACGGTTTGAAGAGTTCAATCCTTGTCGCGGGTCCACCGCAGAGCGTGAATTGGGATGCGACCTGGCGTTTAAAGTTAGTCAACAACCTGGAAATTCTCGCCAAACAACTTTGGGCGATTGGAATAACGGATATTTATATAAATGGGTCTTTTGTGGAAAACAGGGACAGACCGAACGATATCGACGGCTATTTTGTCTGTGATCTCACCGACTATGTCAACGGGAAGATCGTTCAAAAATTGAACTCTATAGACCCTTACAAGGCATGGGGTTGGGATGACAGTAGTCGTCATCCGGGACGTCAATTACCCCTCTGGCATCGCTATCGCGTCGTCTTGTGGCCCTACTCATATGGAACGATGTTTGGCTTCGACGAGAACAACAACCTACTCGAAATGTCCCAGGCGTTCCGACGTACGAAGGCCAATAGGCGACCGAAAGGCATTGTCAGACTCAAAGCACCGGAGATACTGCCATGATCCGCTCGAATTCGGAGTACAAGGACGCATTCCGGCGTATCCAGGCCGAGAAGCGAAGCCTGGCGGATCACGAAGCCAAACTGAAGGGCATGGGATTGTCCGATGCTCAAATTGCGGTGGGAATGGCACCGCTCCGAACTTTTCATAGGATGTTCGCCGAGGAGGTCGAGCAGTACGCCCGATTGCGCAACCGAGACTTCAGCGGATTGCATGACCTGCACGACCTCGGGCGAATCCTGGTTGGGGCGAGAATCGCCAACCGGATGAGTGGCAGGGCTCTTGCGAGGAAACTCGGCGTCGACGAATCGCAGGTGTCGCGAGACGAGCGTAACGAATACGCTGGCGTCACCGTCGAACGCGCTTCGGGCATCTTGGAAGCGTTGAATGTCGAGTTGAAGGTTGAGTGCAAAATGCGAGCAGTCAATTGCGAGATCAAGAGGGACTACAAGTTGGCAATGCCGAGCCCTAGGCATTACAATTCGATCGAAGTCCAATCAGAAGCGATCTCGCCCATTATGCCACCGAATCAACCGCCGCGAGCGGCAGCATAATGGCCAAAAAAAAACGCGTAACCTCGGCTAAAGCTACCCCGGCGGTTCCTGAGAAGTCCGCCGAGGTAAGCTCATTGGATATCGCAGCGCCACTTTCGGCTACGGTGCAAATCCAGGAAGTCTCGCTGTTCGAAACCCGTCTCTCGATGGGAAGCGAATCATCGCCTGGCCCCGATAGTGGATATATTAAAATAAGAATACACGATCCCCTGTTTGGAATTTCCCATGATCCAGGAGATTTCTGGATCATAATTCCATTTTCCGTGATCGCCACACGGGATCAGAGCTCCGACTCTGAGCAAGGCCGTATCTTCACACTCGAAGCTTCTTTCAAACTTTTTTATCATACAGATGTTCTTGATTCACTTGATGAATCGATTATTGAAGCATTCGCAAGAACCAACGGGGTCTATAACGCTTGGCCCTACTGGCGAGAGTTTGCGCAGAGTATGACCTCTCGAATGGGCCTTCCTCCTTTGACTTTGCCCGTTTTTCGCCTGACCTAAAACGGATGTTCGTGACACGAGGACAAGGTTTCGACCCACCCACGATGTTAAGCCCACCAAGTTCGCCCCCCGTGGGGCGCCCTTGACGGTGGCCGGCGTCGTTGCGCCAATGGGCCCATGAAACCGGACCAGTTCAAGAAGCATCGCCAGGCCCCGAAGGCCGACGACCGGGCCCGCCGCCAGATCGCCATCGAGGCCGCCCGGCGGATGCTCGGCGCGATCGGGCCGGAGGCGGGCGACCGCTCGGATCGCCTCCGCGACGCCTCCGAGGCCGAGTATTACGCGGCCAAGCGCAAGGCCGCCGCCGTGCTCGGCCGGCCCGTCCGGCCCGGCGACCTGCCGAGCGATTCCGAGGTCCGCGAGCAGGCCCTCGTCCTGATCCGCGACCAGGCCCCCGTCACCATCGACGACCAGCCCGAGCCGAATCCTGGCGAGGAGCTGGCCCGGATGGCCGACCACGTCGACCGCTTCGCCATCTACCGGCTCCGGCTCGCCCCGCTGGAGGCGGTCAAGCAGGACCCTCGCCGCCACCCCGAGGGCGACGCCCTCTACCACAGCCTGCAAGTCTTCGAGCGGGCCCGGGACGCCCGCCCCTACGACGAGGAATTCCTCCTCGCCGCCCTGCTCCACGACGCCGGCAAGGCGATCGACCCGCAAGATCCCGTCCCCGCCGCCGTCGAGGCCCTCCGGGGGGCCGTCCCCGCGCGGACCCTCGCCCTGATCGAGCATCACCGGACCTTCCAGCTCGCTCGCGACAAGCCCGGCTCCCCCCCGCCCGTCGGTGACCCCGACACCCTCGAAGACCTCGCCCTCCTCCGAGACCTCGACGAGGCCGGCCGGATCATCGGGGCGACCGTCGGGACGGTTGACGAGGCCCTCGACTACCTCCGGGGGCTGGAGCGGGAGGAGTATCTGGGTGGATAGATAGGTGGTTGTCTCGGATTCGGTCGCCGAAACATGCTTGACGGGCTCTGAGCGGCGAAGTGATGTGATTTTGGCAAGTCAAATTCATTGGCTCATTGACGCTACGGAGTCCTTGGTGCCGCGAAGGCGAATGCCGGCCTCTCCGCTGAGGATTTCTCCCCTGGGTTCCGGCCGTTGATCCAACCAGTTCTGCAGGCTCGTGGTGACCAGTGCCTGGACCTTGCAATGAAGTCGATTGCGGATGGTCATCACTCGCTCCTTCACCTGCCCGCGGATCAATTCGCGCGAGATGCCGTCCTGGGGTCGTGTCCTAACTCTGTAGCACGACGGGGAAGCTAATCCATTCACGCATCGTCCATACATGATCGGCCAGCCCGGCGGCCATCGCCGGGGTCCGCCTCCGCCAACCTCCCTCCCCGGTCGGCTCG